>NZ_JBFUJE010000170.1:0-7719 GCF_056401535.1 Luteibacter sp. P4_E6
GTGCGTACCACTCGTAAGCGTTGGTCTTCAGGTTCACCTCGTAGCCCAGGCCGGTGATCGCGCCCTTGGGGTCGCTGCTCGGGATGTAATCGGCATAAGGACGCTCGAAACCGACCTGCCAGATGTCGATCACGATCAGGTGATCGATCCCGTACTGAGTGCCAAGAGATGAGAAATCCCGCTTCGCCAAGTCGTCGCCCTTGGCTTGCGCCTTCGGGAGTTTTGCGACGTTGATGTCCTGGTCGATGACAACCACGGTCAAACCTTTCTTGCGCAGCAGTTCGGCGACCTTCTGCTTCAGCGCAGGCAGATCCTCCTTCGGCAACGTGTGGGTGTAACCGGTCAAGGTCGAATTTGCGATCGACGCAGCTGCCAGGCAGAGCAGGCAGCCCGCCCCGGGCAGGGACGTATCGACCTTGGGCAGTGCGGTCATCGCCACGCCGATTTTCTCTGGCTGCGCCGTGACCACCGGTGCGGTGAAGGCGATGGCGCGTTGCGGCTTGCCTGCGCAGCCGGTCAGCGTGGCGGCGACGACAAGCACCGCCGCGATAAGACGTACGTTCATTCCCTGCTCCCCTGTCACTGTTGACGTCAGCTAGCCCACCGCGTGACGTACCTCACGGCACGGCGGTCAGCTGATCCAATTCGAGTTCCCCTGTCACTTCGCGCCCGGTCTGGGCCGGGGCGGCGGTATTTCAGCATGGCCGCCTTGGCGGCGTCTGTAGTCCTTCCCCTACATTGGAGGGCCGGCTTCCAAGGAAGCCTTTCCGGGCTCATACCTTCCGATAGCGATGAGCGATCTCTCCAGGACAACGTTGTGGGAATACCGGCATGAGTCAGCAGCCGTGCGTACGGAAGAAGACGACGATCTGGACCATGCGGACAGACATCACCAGATAGGCAAGGCCCATGGCGAACTGGAGCAGGATGTGCCACCGGAATCGACGCAGCTTCTGCAGGCCATCGAAGAAATTGACCGCAATGAGCACGATGCCTAGGAACACGACGATGCAACTAAGCAGCACCGGATTGACGAAGAGATGCAGCGCGGCATCTGCGTCGCTTCGCTTCGCGGTGTCCAGGCCAGCCGTGACGACAAGAGTCGCGACCAGAAGATTCCGGAAGTGATCGAAGATCGCTCGCGCTCCGCCACGCTCGAACAGCACTTGCGTGGCGGAGTTCAAGCGCGAGATCACTGCAGATTGTCGCTGTCCAGGCGCGTCCTGAGGCGCTTACCCGCGGCATCCAGGACTTTCCCGATATCCGCCCACGTGAGGTTCTCTTTTTCGACGTCCTGTCCGGCCAGGGGATCGATGACCACGGCAAGACGCTTGCCGGAGGCGTCCAGAAGCTCTGCCTCCAACGTGGCAGACGCGATGTTGAGGTTGGGTCCGGCGGTCGCCGCGTTCTTCGCCGCGCCGATGACGAAGCCGACGGGCGTATAGCCGAGAAGGCCGCGCTTCTTTTTCTCCGCAACCACATTGGTAACGGCAAGGCGCAGTCGGAGAACGTTCGGGCCGTCCGCGTCGACCACGGGATACTTCGGCTCGAGGTTCTTGATCAGCGCCTTGCGCAGGTTCTCCGTCACGGCGGACAGCTCGTTCGGATCGATGCCCTGGTAGGTGGAGTCCTTCGAGTACCAGACGAGGATCGGGTCGATCTGGACCTTGGTCAAGCCCTTGAGGCTTGCTCCTGGCGCCATGTAGATGAAGGATCCTTCGTGCTTGGGGTCGGGCTGCAGCGTTGGGTAGGAGTCAAGGAATCCGCTCTGCGGAGGCGGCGCGGCTGCCGTCGCAACGGTGAGTATGAGCAAGCCGGCAATAAGGCAAAGAGCACGACGCATGGAAAGCTCCTCTAAGCCGCGCCAGGGACGAGCTTCGAACCCCGCGTCACAGCCCGGTTCACGGCGCCGTTGTGGCTCCGACTAACGAGCAGCTTAGGCCCACCGATCCCGCTACGAGCCGGTACTACTACCTAGAATCCACCCCGTAAGAGTTCGGCCGAACCGCCGTTCCTGTACGATAACGATTCTCACTACGAATGGCCTCGCACCATGGTCCCCCGCGTTATCCGGTGGTTTGCTGGACTAACCCTCTTTCTCGCCCTCTCGACGACGTGCCTGGCCGCCGAACCCTACGCAGCCGACGCGCAAACGGCCTGGCGTTTGCTCGATTACATCGCCGTCGACTATGCCGGCGCGGTCAATCATGGAGCCGTATCCAGCCCCGCTGAATACGCCGAGCAGCAAGAATTTGCCTCCACCGTCTCGGCACACATCGCGGCCCTGCCGGAGAAAGCCGGCAAAGCCGGGCTGGTCGACCAGGCAGCCGCCCTCAGGGCAGCCATCGCGTCTAAAGCGGATCCAAAAGATGTCGCGGATGCCTCGCACAAGCTGGCAGCCGCCCTTTTAGCCGCCTATCCCGTGCCCCTGGCGCCGGCTCGCGTGCCCGACTTCGCGCATGGCGCGCAGCTGTTCCAGCAGAACTGCGTGGCGTGTCATGGCGCCACGGGCAATGGCGACGGCCCCGCTGCGAAGGCGCTGGCGACGCCACCCATCGCCTTCACCGACCAGGATCGCGCACGCGAGCGCAGCGTATTTTCCCTGTACCAGATCGTCACGCAAGGCGTCGACGGCACGCCCATGCCTAGCTTCGCCAGTCTCTCCGATGACGACCGTTGGTCGCTGGCCCTGTATGTCGGCCACTTTGCCGTTCCCGATCAGGTCGCCGCGGCCGGTGAAGGTCTCTGGCAGCACGACGCTACGCTGCGCAAGGAAGTCCCCGACCTCACCTCCCTCGTGACCACCACACCCTCGGCGCTTGGCAAGCGCATCGGCCAACAGCAAGCCGATGAAATCATGGGCTACCTCCGTCGCCACCCCGACGTGCTCGCACCGAAAGTTTCGGCGTCGTCGCTGACCGTGGTGCGCGAGAAGCTCAAGGCGAGCGTCGTAGCCTACCGCGCGGGTGACAAGTCGGGCGCGAGCACACTGGCACTGTCGGCTTACCTGGATGGCTTCGAGCCCGTCGAACCTTTGTTGGGCAGCCGCGACAGCACGCTGCTCGAGCACATCGAAGGCTCGATGGGCGAATACCGCGCGGCGATCGAGCACGGCGCGAGCGCCGACGACGTCGCGAACCGCGAACAGGTCCTGAGCACGCTGCTGGACGATGCCGAAGCCGCCATTTCACCCAATGCCAGTGGCAAGCTTTCGACCTTCATTGGTGCGGCGACCATTCTTCTGCGCGAAGGCCTCGAAGCGCTGCTCATCGTCGTGGCGATGATCGCGTTCCTGCGCAAGGCCGAGCGCATGGAAGTCATGCCGTATGTCCACGCTGGCTGGACGGGCGCGCTCGCGGCCGGCTTCCTTACCTGGGTCGCCGCGACGTGGCTGATCGGCATCAGTGGCGCGAGCCGCGAACTGACGGAAGGTTTTGGTTCGGTATTCGCCGCGGTGGTGCTCCTGTCTATCGGCATTTGGATGCACGGGAAATCCCAGGCCGGACAATGGCAGCGCTATATCAAGGAACGCATGGCCACGGCGCTGTCGGGCCGCTCGGCATGGTTCCTGTTCGGTCTCGCCTTTATCGTGGTGTATCGCGAGGTGTTCGAGACGATCCTCTTCTACGCCGCGCTCTGGACGCCCGGCAGCGGTGCCGCACTCCTGGCCGGCGCCGCCACGGCCTGTGTCGCGCTCGCGATCATCGCCTGGGCGCTGCTGCGATACAGCCGCATGCTTCCGATCGGCAAGTTCTTCGCCTATAGCTCGTGGTTGATGGCGATACTTACCGTGGTGCTCGCGGGCAAGGGTATCGCTGCGCTGCAGGAGGCAGGCATTGTCGGTATCCGACCGCTCGGTGGCGTGCCACGCATCGAGCTGATCGGACTGTTTCCGACGGTTCAGACGGTCGCGGCCCAGGTGCTTATGATCGTGGCCGTGGTTGGCGGTTTCTGGGCAAATCACCGGAAGGCACTCAAAGAGGCCTCCCGATAGATCCCTTACGCCACGGGCTGTTTCACCGGGAGTACGGACGCGCCGTAGTACTGATCGATCAGCTGCTGCCTTGAGATAGGCATGGCTATGAAATCCGCGCCGTCCCGTGCTGCAGGTGGAAGAAAGAGGATCATGGCGCCCCCACCCCGCGTCTCGAACACCTCCAGCATCACGATGAACGCGCGCAGGGAGGCCCTGGGGAGGCCTCTGACACCCCACGTGCGCGGATCCAGCTGGCCCTCGCGCATGATGCGGTCCGCGTGACTCTTGCAGTACATGAGCGGAATGTTGCGCTGATGCGTCTCAGGATGTTCCGACGCGTAGTAGCTTCCGGTGGCGATCCCGTCGCGCAACTCCATGATGGTCCAGAAGGGCTCGCCTGTGCCCGTCTCATCGGGTAGCGCCGCGGCCGCCAGGCGTTTGGCGAAGAGCGTGTCAATCGACGGCAGATCGGCGGGACTCAGCAGCTCGATGCCGTACTGTTTGGCGAGGGTGTCCACGCCCGGCAGGTACCCGCCGCGGGAAACCACCAAGCCCATGGTGTTTCCGACGTCGGCGAGTTTGAATCCGAATTCGCCGACAAGGCCCCTGTCGACAGGATGCTTTGGGTCGCTGCACTCGATGGCCACCTTGTAACGGACACCCGCTCGTTCGAATTCGTAATAGATATCGAAATGGTGGAACGCCTGAGAGCGGCCCTTGATCCTCGCGTTCTGCGTTACCAGGACCCCTTCACCTTTCAGGTTCAGAAGCAGCTTGTAGACGAAACGAACCTCGTCTTCGAACCCCCGCGAGTCTTCCAATGTCTTCCCCTGAATCTGGCTGATGGATATATGGACCCAGACAGGCTTATACGTCGGTCAAGGCGGTTCGGCAATGCTTGCGGGACTCGCCGATCAGAGCTAGCACCGGCCTGGAAGTCTCAGCGCTTGAGATGCTCCCCGTGAATCAGGTTCTCGTTGGCGTAAATGCGCAACGTATTGCTCTTTTCGGTTTCCAGGGGTTCGTCGTCGGACTGGTAGCTAGCGAGTCCCGTATAGCCTTGTTCGTAGCTAATCTCGTAATAGCCCGACGACAAAGCGTAGTCAGCACTTAGCGAAACCTCATTGGAAAGTGTCTGCCCTGGGTCGATCCGCGTGTAAAACTGCTGCCTGGCCTCCGGAAGCATGCGAATGGATCTCCCCACGAACCTTGCCGACGCGCCGTCAGTGCCTTTGACAGCGAAGATGTTGTTCAGAAGGTGACCATCCATCTGCTCCAAAGGGGTGAAGGGTCGAGGTAACAGCAGCGCCGTGTCGCCGTGATTGGTTATGTCCACTTTGATGAAGGCCGTCTCGGCCTTAGCCTGCGACAGAATTTGGCTGAGATGAACCTCAAGCGGCGCCTCTTTCGCGCTCGCCATGCCGGCCATAAGGCTCAAAGCCATCACCGCTATCTTTTCTTTAAATCCACGCATTGCGCTGCTCCTTTCGTTCACTTGTCGTCCGTTGCGAGCCGACAATGATTGCCTCTGGCGTTTCCATGGGGTGCACAAAACGGGCAAAGATCAGAGACGCTCAGCGTTTCCTGGCGACTCCCAGCACGCGCGCGCATGCGCCTGCGCCGTGCACTGGATGCCCATGTGCATCAGCGCACCAATTGCCTCTAAGCCGTGCGAAACGCGTCCGCAGTCCAGCGTGTCGGCTTCATGGATGAAGTCGGAAAGTAGCCTTGTGAGGCTACGGGCGTACTGAAGCCACTCGGTCGCCTCATTCATCAGGTCGTGKGARGTSGCTTCCGGRTCGATSTGATAGTGGAACCCGGGATGGGTGTCTGGTCTTTTCAATGAAGCCATGACGCTCTCCTTGCTCGCCGCGCTGTCCCGCATCCAAGGTGCGGCACGCCGTGCACTGCCCGGCGTGCCGCGGATCAAACGGATKCGCGGGTTCATCGGCTGYCCGTGTCCGGRCGYCGTGCGGCTTGAGTTGACGAAGTGTGTTGCGGAGGCAGCCGCGCCYGTTCTCRGGTCACACGGCGACGCGCCGTGYTGCTCGGCCGAGAAAAAACTCAGGWTTACGGCTGCCGCCGCGGTTCTTCAACCGTGTCTGCGTGGACTGCAGAGCGCCCGGTGACCGATGGGAATGTCGYCGRGGGGRTYCGGCGGGCGAGCGGGTACCGTATTATCAGTGGTAGCCATATCAACTGGTTCCTAGTTGGTTTTGGTTAGCGGGTCAGGGGTGGTGAGACACCCTTGGCCCGCGCTTCTCACCGCATAGAGCGATGGTTGCCTGCGAGGCTTCGACAGCGACGACGCAGGCAACGGAAACGACCGTACCAAATCAACTTGAAGTTGTCTGTAGTCGCATCACAAACGATGCTCCTTCATCGCTATCAGCTTCAGGAAGTCGTGGCCGGCGGTTCCCAGAGTTCGACCTTGTTGCCCTCGGGATCCATGACCCAGCCAAATTTTCCGTACTCGGAGTCGTCCGCCTTTTCCAGCACGTGACAGCCCTCGTCGCGTAGCGCCTGGAGCAAGGCATCAAGATCCGCCACGCGGTAATTGACCATGAAGGTCGAGGTACTTGGCGCGAACTGATCGCCACCTGCCTTGCCTATCGACCAGGCGGTGGTTCCCTTCACCGGATTGCCAGCTTCGTCGACCCAGTCGAACGCCGCACCGCCCCAGGACTGGACGTCGATACCGAGATGTTTCTTGTACCAGGCCTGCAATGCCGCCGGGTCGCGCGCGTGGAAGAAAATTCCGCCGATACCTGTCACTCGTTTCATCTGAGCCTCCGCGATGTAGATATCACAACAGCTTTCGATAGACGATAAAGCCGGACTTCTCCGCGACCTTGTCGTAGAGGAACATGGCCGTCTCGTTCGACTCATGCGTTTGCCAGTACACGCGCCCCGCCCGAAGCGCCGTGGCGCGTGCGTAGACCTCGTCGATCAAGGCGCGGGCCACGCCCTTGCCTCTGGCACGCTCCGCCGTGAAGACATCCTGGAGGTAACAGTTCGGCTGCAGTTGCGTGGTGCTTCGATGCAGGAGGAAATGCGCCAGTCCAACCAGCCTGTCATCGTGTTCGGCGACGATGGCGTGCATCGGTTCGTAGCCGTCGAAGAAACGGAACCAGGTCGCCGCCGTGATTTCCTCGGGTAAGGCGGTTTCGCCGACACGGCCGTAAAACGCGTTATAGCCATCCCATAGTTCCTTCCACGCCGGGAAGTCCTCCGGCAAAGCGGGACGGATAGTCAGCGAATCGCGTATGGGATCGGAGGGTTCCATCGGTCGTTTCCGTGTCGGTGTTAGCTAGCGCTCTCGGCGATCTTGCGCAACTGACGCTCGAACTCTTCAGGCGGCTGGCCTCCCGAGATCAGGTACTGGTCGTTGATGATGACAGCCGGCACGCCGGTAATGCCGCGACTCTGCCAGAGCGCTTCATCCCGACGGACTTCCTCGGCGTAACGATCGGACTCCAGCACCGCGCGAGCTTCGGTCTGGTCCAGGCCCACCTTGCCGGCCGCCGCGACGAGGGCGTCATGGTTGCCCGGGTCGGTCTGGTCGGTGAAGTTCACGATGAACAACTGGCGCTTGAGCGCGTGCTGCTTTCCCTGCGACAACGCCCACGCCAGCAGGCGATGCGCGTCGAAGGTGTTGTAGATGCGGGTCGAGTCCGAGGTGTTCATGGTGAAACCGAGCGCCGCCGCGCGCGCCTTGATGCGCTCACGGTTGACACGTGCCT
>NZ_JBFUJE010000171.1:0-7701 GCF_056401535.1 Luteibacter sp. P4_E6
TCGGGGTGGACGCCCGAACTCTCGTTGGTCGACGCCTCACGACGTGCGACTTCCGCCGCGGGGACCAGACGAAACACAAACGCGAACGAGTTGGGATTGGTGAACGCGATCTGGCGAACCGGATCGACCGAAATGCCACCCCAGTCGAAGACGCCCGCATTGCCGGGATGAATGRGGGTCTCGGTCACGCCGGGTGGCGTGTATGGCCCGTCATAACGCATGGACTTGAAGCGGATGCGGCACATCACCTGATCGAAGGGCGTGGTGCCCCACATGTCTGCTTCGGTCAGCTTCGGCGGATCGTAGTTGAGCTGCGACCGGGCTTGCGTCGGCGAGGTGTGATCGCCTTGCACCGCGCCCTGGGCGACCGGCACTTCGTCGATGGGGATGATCGGCTGTCCGGTCAGCCGGTTCAGCACGTAGATGCTGCCCTGTTTGCTGGTCGAGATGAGGGCGGGCTGTACACCGGAGGGCGTTTTCAGATCGACGAGGGTCGGCTGGGCGCTGACATCCTTGTCCCACAGATCATGGTGGGTGAACTGGTAGTTCCAGCGCACCTTGCCCGTGGCGATGTCGAGTGCAACCACGCCGGCTGCGTACTTCTCCGCGCCGGCCGTGCGATCGCCGCCCCAGGTATCCGGTGTCTGGTTGCCCATCGGCAGGTACACGAGGCCCAGCCCTTCATCCACGCTCATCACCGACCACACATTCGGGGAGTTGCGCGTGTAGTGCTGGCCTGCCGGCAGTGGCGTGGTTTCGTCCGGATTGCCGGCATCCCAGTTCCACACGAGGTGGCCGTCGTGCACGTCGAAGGCACGAATGACGCCCGATGCTTCATGCGTGGAATAGTTGTCGCTGACGTGGCCACCGATGATGACGAGATCGCGAGTGATCGCCGGGGGCGACGTCGAGTAATAACCACCCGGAAGCATGTTGCCGTCGAGATTGTCGGTGAGGAGCTGGATCGTGCCTTTGTCGCCGAAGCTGGGGCAGATCTGTCCGTTATCGGCATTGAGGGCGATCAGGCGCGCGTCGGCGGTCGGCAAGAAGAGGCGGCGCGGGCAGTCAGTCGCCGTGGTTGCCGGTGTCGAGGCCGTTGACGTCGTCGCTGCCGCCGCCGGCGCGGTACTGGACGCCGCATAGTCCGCGTCGTTGTGATACGACACGCCACGGCAGGTCATGTGTTCCCACTTCTTGAAGGTGCCGTTCGCGCTCTGAATCTTCGGATCGAAGCGCCACTGCTCCTTGCCGGTGGTCGCATCCACGGCAATCACAATGCTGTGTGGCGTGCACACGTACAACGTGTCACCGATCTTCAGCGGGGTGACCTGGTTGGTGATTTCGACCGGATCCTCGGGACCCGGAAGGTCACCGGTGTGAAACTCCCAGGCCTTTTTCAGATGACCCACGTTCTGGGCCGTGATCTGGTCCAGGGGCGAATAGCGTTGACCGAAGGGGGTGCCACCATAGGTATGCCACTCGCCGGCCGGTAGGCCGCCGGGACCCAGTGCCGCCGTCGGCAGGACCGCATCGAGTCCGCGCGCGAGGTGGCCCTCGATCGTGGTCGATTCTCGGGGCAGGCTCACCAGTGCAACGACCAAGGGGAAGACGAGGCCGAGCGCAAGGGACGCCGCGGGATACGGCGCTGATGTCGCGCGCAGCGGCCGGCGAATGAAAGGCAGGGCGAGCCAGATCCCGAGCGCGAACCAGACGTCCAGGCGGGGCAACAGTTGCCAGAAATCGAGGCCGACCTCGTACAGCGCCCACACGGTCGTGAGCACCAGCATGACCGCGTAGAGCGAGAGGGCCGACTGTCGCTGCGCATAAAGCAATGCCGCGACGGCAATAAGGCCCAGGCCGAAGACGACGTAGTGCAGCGATCCACCCAGGGTGACGAGCTTGACGCCCAGCACGCTGAGCGCGATGCCAAGGAGCAGGACGACGACGGCCGTGAGAATCAAAATCCACGGCGGGCGTGAGGAAGTCGGAGGTCTCACGGGTGGGCTCCTTTTTTTCTTACGAGGGGCCGACTGGCCGCTACCGGCACATTGCGCTGCATCGATAGCGACCGTCTTGATGCGGATTGCGCCGATCAACGGATGAACGGCTCGCCGATGAATCGGCGATGGGTGCTACGAAACAGGCTCGGTTGGAGCCGATTCATCGGCGATGGGTGCTCGCGACAACGCCGAAGCCAGCCCCAGCGCTGCGGCTCCCACCAACGGAATACCGATAACCCAGGGCAAGGTGGCCGCTACCGAGAACAGCATCGTTCCGCTAGCCGGCCCCACGGTGTCTTTCAGATCGTTCGCCACCGACACGGCAGCCATGTACGTCGCCCGCGTCTTCGGTGCTGCCAGTTCGTTCACTGCTGAAGGAATCAGCGGCCCACAGAACATGTCGGCCATCGAGAAGCACGCCATCGCCGCGACAAGCGCAACGAGGCTCGGCGAGGCCAAAAGGACGCCAAAGGCCACGATCAGTATCGCCGCGCTGGCGAGCACCAGTACGCGTGCACTGATTTGAGCGGTGAGCCGCGTGACGGGGATCTGCAAGAATGACGTAAGCACGGCGCCGAAGGTAAAGAGCAAGCCGACGCCCGAAGGCGTCAGCGTCCCCGCGGCATGCACGCTGAGCGGCAGGACCGTTTCGACCCAGCTTCCCGAAACCTCCAGCAACATGAAGCACAGCAGCAAGCCGCCGAGACGGCGATCGCGAAGTGCGGGCAACAAGGCCGAGAAGCCTTCCTCGTCATCGTCTTCCTCCCCGGCGGTGCCGACGTGGCGAGTCTCGGGTAGCAAGCATGTCACCAGCGCAGCGGCCATCAGGAGCGCCACGGCGGAGCCGACGAATACCGTGCTCAACGACCTCAACACGAGAAGCGCACCAAGGGCCGGCCCGATGGCACGCCCGACACTGGAGAGCACACGCGCCACGGCAAAGTAATGGCGTGTCTCGTCCTGCGGCACGACATCGCCGATCACGGTGAATGCCGTCGGATGCAGCACGCTTTCGAAGACGCCAATCAGCAGAAGCACGGCAGCCGTCGCAATGACGCCGTGGCAGAACGACAACAGCAGGAATCCGCCGCCAACGCCCAGGGTGGAAGCAAGCAGGACAGGTCGTCGGCCCAGGCGATCCGCGATACCGCCAAGAAGCGGTGTGGCAAGCAGTTCGCCACCGGCGTAACAGCCGAAAAGGACGCCAATCCATGCCGTCGGCACGCCCGCGTCTTTCTGTGCCCACAGGGCAAAGAAAGGCAGCATCACGCCGTCGCCAATACTGATGAAAAGGAAGAGCAGGGCGGCGATGTACGCCGGTTTCCTGAAAAAGGTAAGCAGGTTCACGTTATCAACTCCACGCAGCGACCAGCCGCCACGAGGGCAACTGGACAGGATGCGCGTTGGTTGACGTAAACGCTTACGGCCGCCTGCGGTGGCGACGGCGCGACATTAGCAGCGGCAGGAGCGTCTGCCAAGTATCCGTCATGGAAGACTCGCGGGAAGTAGCACCGAGCGAAGCCTCAGCGCGTCGCCCATTGCGCGCGCAGGCGGCGGGCCTGCTCCTGGATTGCCTCGATCTGGTCCGCCGATAAGCGCTCCAGCGAGCGCCACTGAAGGGCCGCACGCGGGTGATGCCAGAAGCGCGCACGATGACGCTCGAGGAAATCCCAGTACAACGTCGTGAACGGGCACGCAGCGTCGCCCACAGCGTCGCCAGGCTTGTATCGGCACCCCGTGCAGTAGTTGCTCATGCGGTCGATATACCGGCCCGAGGCGGCGTAAGGCTTCGAGACCATGCGGCCGCCATCGGCGAACTGACTCATGCCAAGGGTGTTGGGAGCCTCGACCCATTCGACGGCATCGACATAGATCGCGAGATACCACTCGTGGATCAGCGTCGGCRTCACCCCGAGCAGCAGGGCGAAGTTGCCGGTCACCATCAAGCGCTGGATCACGAATTCGCGCCAACCCAGAATCTGGCGGATGAATCCTTCGATAGAGGACAAGCTGACCTTGCCTTCCTTAAAGCGTTCCAGCGCGCCCTCAATCACTTCCATCGGTGACAGAAGCCGCAGGTTCATACACGTCGACAGACGTGCATGGTAAAGCCACGTCTCCCCGGTCCACATGGCGTCCTGCCAGTGACCAAAAGCGGGCAAGCGATTGTCGAGAAAGTCGAGGAGAGCGTCCTGCGCCTGATCGCGCGTGACCGGCCAGTCGAACGCACCCAGCTCGCCTGGATGAGCGGGAAACGTGGAGGCGACATCGTCGATG
The DNA here is from genome assembly GCF_056401535.1 of Luteibacter sp. P4_E6. NCBI lineage: Bacteria > Pseudomonadati > Pseudomonadota > Gammaproteobacteria > Lysobacterales > Rhodanobacteraceae > Luteibacter > Luteibacter sp. P4_E6. The sequence goes on from NZ_JBFUJE010000171.1 coordinate 4,278, forward strand.
GCTTCCTGCGTCATGGCATCGGGCGCGAAGGCCAGCGGGCGCGGCACCCAGCCCGGACCTTGCCGGCCAAAGCTGCCCCGGTTGTCTGAATCGTAGTTCCACTTGCCGCCGACGGGTTGGCCGTTGTCATCAAGCAGGATGGCGTGGCGCTGGCGCATCCAGCGGTAGAACAGCTCCATGCGAAGCTGTGTCTTGCCTTTGGCCCATTGGCCGAAATCATCGGTGGATACGAGAAAGTGCCGGTCCGGGCGTTCGACATAGTCCACGCTACACGCCTTCGCGACAGCCTTGATGCCTTCGCGCAGACGATGTTCGCCGGGACGGACCATGACCAGGCGGCGGGGCTTGAGGTCCTGGAGTTGCGATGCCAGGAGCTCGACAAGGTCGTCGGGGCCGGCGTCGGCGAGTCGCGTATACGTCAGGGGGACCTCGTCGGCGTCGAGCCCGGCCGCAAAATGGCGCATGGCGGCCAGGAAAAGCGCGCTCCTGGCCTTGTGCGACCACACGTGTTCGGACTCGCCTTTACGCTCGGCCATCCACACACGGTCGGCGGCAGGATCGAAGTCATCAAAGGCCGACGAGTCCCTGTTGAGCTGGTCGCCAAGGACGACAACGAGATGGCGCATGGCGTGTTGCCGGCTAGGACGGGGCGCCAGTGGAACAGTCGGTGCGTTAACCCGGAGCGAAGCCGGGTGCCGTTGACGTACGATGCGCTCCTGGTGCCAGGAATCTCAATCGAGGGAATAAAATGAAGGTTCATCCGACGGCGTTTTCGCGGTTCTCGACGTACGTGCTCCTGTCTCTGGTCATGGCATCTGCGCACGCCGCCCCTTTCGATGATCGTCTGCTTTCCAAGTTGGAAGCACCGGCAAAGGCGTCGATGGAAACCATGCAGATTTCCAGCCATGGTTCGCCGATGAATGCGTTGGTTTACGTGGCGGCAGGTGCCGGCCCGCATCCTGTCGTGATCCTGTTGCATGGCTTTCCAGGCAATGAACGCAACCTGGATCTCGCCCAGGACATGCGCCGCGCGGGATGGGACGTTCTGTTCTTCAACTACCGTGGGTCGTGGGGAACGCCGGGGGATTTCTCCTTCTCGCACAGCATCGAGGACGTGGTGGCCGCGATCGCCTACCTGCGTCAACCCGAAACGGCGAAACGACTGCGGCTGGATCCTTTACGCATCGTGCTGGTCGGTCACAGCATGGGTGGCTTCATGGCCGTGCAGGCCGCTGCCGCTGACCCGGCTATCAAGGGCATAGCGATGATTTCTGCAGCTGACCTGGCAGGCCGGTTCGGCGAGATGCAGGCGAAGGAGCAGGGCTCGCGGACCCAGGCGGTCACGAAGATGGGCGCGGCACTGGCGGAGGAAGGACTGGCGCCGCTCAACGGATGCACCCCCGAAGGCCTGGCGACGGATCTTGCTGACCACGCGACAACGTGGGCGTTTCAATCCATGGTCGGGCCGCTCAAGAACCGGCCGGCGTTCGTGATCACGTCGGACGATGGCTTGGCTCCTGCCGACGATGCGTTTGCGAATGCCCTTCGCAAAGCGGGCGACAAGCAGGTGACGACCCTCCATCTGCCGACCGACCACGCGTATTCCGACAAGCGGACCGAACTCTCTCACGGCCTGCTGCAGTGGCTGGCTACGTTCAAATAATCGAGGGGGAGGGCAGCTAGTGTCGGACGTCGAGCGTGTCGCAGAGCCGCAGCATCGCGCGGCCGATGCCGCGCTTCGGCAGGCGTTCGTCGGGCGGCAGCATGAYGACCACCATCAGGGCGGCTTTCTCGACATCTTCAAGGCCAAGCTCGGAGGCCTGGCTGCGTAGGAGGTAGGCGCGAAATCGCGCTTCCTCCATATCGCCTTCGATCATCGCCTGACCGATGGCAGTCGCATCCAGCGCCAGGCGGTGGCGGCTGAGGACGGTTTCTTTGTCGATGGTGGCCATGGAACGAGCATAGGCGCGAGGGTGCGAAGGCGGCATCAGCCTTGCGTCGTATGCACTTATACTTGCGACCTTGCAACTATTGCTTAAAGGCGTAATATTGCGCCCATGCACAAGCTACCTCCAGACACGCATCCCCTCGCCGCCGAGCTCATGGGCGTCCTCATGCCCATCATCAAGGACAGCCAGGCCGGTGTGGCCGCCGTCATGGCCGGTTTTGACCTGACCTTCTCGCAGCTGCGCATGCTGTGGATCCTCGATAACTCGGGCTCGGACCTCGCGGTGAACGAGCTGGCCGAGACGGTTTCCCTGTCGCTGCCAGCAGCCGGTCGGGCCGTAGACGGCATGGTCCGCCTGGGTCTGCTGACCCGAAGGGAGGACGACGCGGACCGACGCATCAAGCGCATCGGTCTCGCCCAGCCGGGCCGCGAGGCGCTCGAGAAGATCGGTCGCGCTCGTGGCCGATCCGCAGATCGCTTTGTCCAGGCGCTCTCCGACGAAGAGCGGACCGCCTTGGCTGGTGCCCTGGCTACCCTTGGTGCGCTCACCCGCAAGCATTTCGCTACGCCCCCCGGCTCCTCTTACTGCTCCCCGGAAAAACCCGAATGAACGCCCCCGCCAAAACCGATGCGCCGCCGGCGCTCGACCGCCGGTTGCTGAGCATCGCTTCCGTCGTCGTGCTCGGCAGCTTCATGTCGATTCTCGACACCACCATCGTCAACGTCGCTATCCGCGAGTTGTCGCACTCGTTCGGCACATCGCTGTCGGTCACGCAGTGGATTTCCACCGGCTATATGCTGGCGCTTGCCACGGTGATCCCGCTGACCGGTTGGGCGGCCGATCGCTTCGGTACCAAGCGCCTGTACATCGGTTCCATCGCGCTGTTCGTGCTCGGCTCCGTGCTATGCGGCCTCGCATGGTCGGCGACATCGCTGATCGTCTTTCGCGTGCTGCAAGGCTTCGGTGGCGGCATGATCATGCCTGCTGGCATGACCATTCTTTCCCACGCCGCAGGACGCGAGCGCATGGGGCGCGTCATGGGACTGGTCGGCATCCCGATGCTGGTCGCGCCGATCGTCGGCCCCATTTTGGGTGGCTGGTTCGTCGACGATCTCTCGTGGCGCTGGATCTTCTTCGTCAATCTCCCGATCGGCGTGATCGCTTTGTTCGCGGCGTCGCGTTTCCTGGACCGCGATGAGCCCAAGCCACATCATGGACTCGACTGGCGTGGCCTGTTGATGCTGTCGCCGGGCCTGGCCATCTTCGTCTATGGGCTGGCGGAGACCGCGGCGGGTGGAGGCTTCACCCGGCCCGATGCCGTAGGCGGTGTATTGCTTGGCCTGGCGTTGGTCATCGGCTTCGTGTGGCATGCACGTCGCAAGGAAGGTGCCTTGATCGACGTGCGCCTGTTCGGCACGCGTGTCGTCGGTGCCGCGGCGTCCACGTCGTTCTTCTTCGGCACGGCGTTCTTTGGT
>NZ_JBFUJE010000172.1:0-7696 GCF_056401535.1 Luteibacter sp. P4_E6
CGCCGCGCTGCCGTTCGCCGCCCTCACGGGCYGCGCGATCGTGCCGCCGACGCCGAAGCCGATGTACACCGCCACGCTGCCGCCCGAACAGACGGCCGCACCGCAGGCGACCGGCTCGATCTACGCCGACCAGACGTCGCTGGAACTGTTCTCCGATCCGCGCGCGCATCGTGTGGGCGACATCCTGACCATCTCGCTGGTGGAAAGCACGCAGGCCAGCAAGAAGGCCACGACGGCCACCAGCAAGAAGAACGGCAACAACATCACCGCTCCCACGATCCTCGGCCATGGGCTGAAGATCGGTGGCAACACGGCGAACAGCACGCTGGAAAGCGACAACTCGTTCGCCGGCGATGGTTCTTCGAGCCAGAGCAACGCGCTGACCGGCCAGATCACGGTCACCGTGGCACAGCGTCTCTCCAACGGCGCGCTCATCGTGCGCGGTGAGAAGTGGCTCACGATCAACCAGGGTGAGGAGTTGGTGCGTATCTCCGGCATCGTTCGCGCCCAGGATATCGGCAACGACAATATCGTCCCGTCCAGCCGCGTAGCTGACGCCCGTATCGAATACGTCGGCAAGGGCACGCTGGCCGATTCGAATACGCGCGGCTGGCTGTCGCGCTTCTTCGACTCGAAGTGGATGCCGTTCTGATGACGACCTTCGCACTCCGCGTTCGCAGCGTCGTCCGCACGGCCGTGGCTGTGCTGGCCCTCGGCGCCATCGTTCCGGCGCAGGCCGATCGCATCCGCGACCTGGTCCAGGTTGGCGGCGTGCGCACCAATCAGTTGATCGGATACGGCCTTGTCGTCGGCCTCGACGGCAGCGGTGACCAGACCAGCCAGGCTCCCTTTACCACCCAGAGCCTGGAGAACATGCTCCAGCAGTTCGGCGTGACCGTGCCGGCGAACGTGCGTCCGCAGCTGAAGAATGCCGCGGCCGTGACGATCACGGCTGAGCTGCCGCCGTTTGCCAAGCCGGGTCAGCGCATCGACGTTACCGTCGCGTCGATCGGCAATGCGAAGAGCATTCGCGGCGGCGAACTCCTCATGTCGCCGCTGAAGGGTGCCGATGGCAACATTTACGCCATCGCACAGGGTAGCGTCATCGTGGGCGGCGTGAGTGCGCAGGGCAAGAGTGGCTCCAGTGTGCAGGTCAACATTTCCGCCAGCGGCCGCATTCCGGGCGGCGCCAGCATCGAGCGCAGCGTGGCGTCCTCCTTCGACAAGGGCGGCGACCTCATGCTCAATCTCAACACCGCCGACTTCACCACCGCCGCCCGTATCGCGGAGGCGGTGAATCGCAGCTTTGGCTCGGGCACGGCCAACGCCATGGATTCTGGTTCGGTCGCCGTACGTGCGCCGTTGGATCCGTCGCAGCGCGTCTCGTGGCTCTCGACCATCCAGGCACTGGAAGTCACTCCGGGTGATGCGCCGGCGCGGATCATCGTGAACTCGCGTACCGGTACGGTCGTGATCGGTTCCGATGTCAAGGTTGGCGCGGCCGCCGTGGCTCACGGTTCCATCCAGGTCACGATCAGCGAGCAACCGCAGGTCAGCCAGCCGAATGCGTTCTCGCGTGGCCAGACGGCCGTCGTGCCGAGCAGCCAGGTGGCCGTGAGCGAAGACGGCGGCCACATGTTCAAGTTCGGTCCGGGCACCAGCCTCGACGCTATCGTGCGCGCGGTGAACCAGGTTGGCGCATCGCCGAGCGATCTCATCTCGATCCTGCAGGCGTTGAAGGAATCCGGCGCCCTGCACGCGGAACTGGTGGTCATCTGACATGGCAAGCACGGTCGACGCACAGAAGCTTGGCACTTACTCGGACATGTCCGGGTTTGCCGGCCTGCGCGCGGCCGCACAGCAGAACTCCAAGGCAGCGCTGCCGACGGTTGCCAAACAGTTCGAATCGATCTTCACGCAGATGATGCTGAAGTCCATGCGCGACGCCAGTTCCGCGCTGGGCGACGACATGATGGGCTCGCAGGCCGCCAACTCGTATCGCGACATGTTCGATCACCAGTTGTCGGTGACACTGTCGCAAGGCAAGGGCATCGGTATCGCCGACATGCTGATGCGGCAGCTCGGTGGGACACCGTCAACCAAGTCCGACTCGGCCGACAACGGGCTATTCACCGGTGTGACCGGTGATGCCACGACGGCCGATGCCGTCTCGTCCAAGTCGGACCAGGACAGCGGTCTCATGGACTCGCTCGAACACCTGCTCGGTAAGGCGGGGCAGGCAGTCGGCGACGGCGCGAACGCGGTGGCCAGCGCCGTGGGCAAGATGTCCATTACCAGTCCCGAAGATTTCGTACAGAAGCTCGCGCCCCACGCGATCGAGGCGGCGAAGAAGCTCGGCGTCTCCGTGCGCGCTCTGCTCGCCCAGGCGGCCCTCGAGACGGGCTGGGGCAAGCACATGCCGGCGCAAGGCACCACGGCGAGCAACAACATGTTCGGCATCAAGGCTGGCAGCAGCTGGGACGGCAAGCGGGTCAACGTCCCCACCCTCGAGTACGAAAACGGTGTCGCCGTGCGCAAGAAGGATAGCTTCCGCGCCTACGACTCCCCCTCGGACTCGTTCAAGGATTACGCAAACATGGTCGCCAGCAGCCCGCGCTTCGCGAGTGCTGTCGGCCGTGGCGACGATATCGCCGGCTTCGCGCATGCGCTGACCAATGGTGGCTATGCCACCGACCCCAGCTACGCGCAGAAGCTCACCGATATCGCCAACGGGCCAGTGATGAAGCAGGCGCTCGCAGCGCTCAAGCAAGTCGCAGGCGATCTGTAAGCACGGGCCCACGACGAGTTAAACGAAGGAATAGACGATGGCCGATCTGCTCTCCACCGGTGTATCCGGACTGCTTGCCTCGCAAGTGGGCCTAGCCACCGTTGGTCACAACATCAGCAACGTCAATACCGCGGGCTATACGCGGCAGACGACGACATTCAATGCACGGGCGCCTCAGTACAGCGGCGGGTATTACGTCGGCCAGGGTGCCGACGCGATCAGTGTGCAGCGTGCGTACAGCCAGTTCCTGACCCAGTCGGTGTGGTCGGCGAACTCCGGGCAGAGCCGCGCGTCGCAGTATGCCAACCTCACTGCCTCGGTAAACAATGCCGTGAGCGGCTCGGCAAACCTGCAGACGGCGCTCGACGGATTCTTCGGTTCCGTGAGCGACGTGGCCAATGCGCCGATCGACACGGCCAGCCGCCAGGCCATGATCGGCAAGGCGAACACGCTGGTCGCGACGTTCAAGTCGCTTTCTTCGCAGTTCCAGCAACTCGACCAGCAGACCAACCAGCAGATCAGCGCCGCCGTGGACAGCATCAATTCGCTGGCCAAGAGCATCGCTGATCTGAACAGCCAGATCGGGAAGGGTTATGCCGGCGGTGCGGTACCGAACGACCTGTTGGACGCACGTGACCAGGCGGTGGCCCAGCTGTCGCAGATCGTCGGTGTGAACGTCACCCAGAACACCGATCACATGTATACGGTCTCGGTGGGCAACGGCCAGCCGCTGGTCAGCGGCACCAACGCCACCACGTTGAGCACGGCGAACAACCAGTACGACGCGTCACGGCTGGAAGTCGTCGGCCCCGGCGGCTCGGTGATCAGCAACCAGCTGGGTTCGGGTTCGCTCGGCGCGACCTTCGATTTCCGCACCAACGTATTGGACCCGGCGCGCAACCAGCTCGGCCGCGCGGCCATCGCGATGACGGACGCCTTCAACAAGCAGAGCGCGCAGGGCATCGATCTGAATGGTGCCGCCGGCGGCGATTTCTTCAGCATTTCCGACCCCGCCGTGTTCAACAGCACGACGAACAAGGGCACCGGCTCGGTGACAGCCACGGTCAGCGACGTCTCGAAGCTCGATGCTTCCGACTACATCATGCGGTACGACGGCACCAACTGGTCGGCGACCACGACGGCCGGTGTGACCGTTCCCATGACGGGCACGGGCACGGCCGCGGATCCCTTTGTGGTCGGCGGCCTGAAGGTCACCGTTGGCGCAGGTGCCTCCGCAGGCGACAGCTTCCAGATCCAGCCGACGCGCAACGCGGCCTCGACGATGGCCGTGGCCGTCAGCGATACCAACAAAATCGCCGCATCCGGCCCGCTGGCTGCCACCAAGGGCGCGGGAAACACCGGAAAGGGCGTACTCGGCAACCTCACGGTCACGGATGTCACGAATCCAGCGTTCAACACCCCAGCCACGATTACGTTCACCTCGCCGACGACCTATTCCATCAATGGCGGCGCCCCGCAGACTTACGCGGACGGCGACACCATCACCGGACCGGGCTGGACGCTAAAGCTGACGGGCGCGCCTGCCGCTAACGACACGTTCTCGGTAAAACCGGCGGGTTCGGCCAGCGGCGATAACGGCAACGCACTCGCCATGGCCAACGTCGCCACCAAGGGTGTGCTCGACAACGGCGTGACGACGGTGGGTAAGGCCTATAGCCAGTTGATCGCCCAGGTGGGCACGGCCGGTTCACAGGCGAACACCGCGCTGACGGCGCAGCAAAGCATTCTCGATCAGGCGACGGCGTCACAGCAGAGCCTGTCCGGCGTGAACATGGACGAAGAAGCGGCCAATCTCCTGCGTTTCCAACAGTCGTACGCGGCTGCAGCGCAGGTGATCAACACCGCCAACACGATCTTCAACTCCCTTCTAACCGCAGTGCAGGGCTGATTATGCGTATTTCGACATCCTGGAGCGCGCAGCAATCCGTCAACACGATGCTGGATCGCCAGTACGACCTGTCGCAGACCCAGCTCGCGCTCGGCAACGGCAAGGCTATCCAGACGCCTGCGGACAATCCTGCGGCGGCGGCCCGAGCGGTCGACGTCAGTTCGGCCAGTGCGCAGAACGACCAGTACACGCGCAATATCCAGTCGGCGAATACAAAGCTTTCGGCCGAGGAGAGCACCATTTCGTCAGCGGGCGATATCCTCGACCGCATCCGCACGCTCACCCTGGAAGGCATGAACGGCACGCAGACCGACGAGTCGCGACAGTCCATCGCCACCGAGCTCCGCCAGACGCTCGGCCAGCTCGTGGCCCTGGGCAACACGAAGGACGGGCAGGGCGAGTACCTTTTCGCCGGTAGCCGTACTTCCACCCAGCCGTTTACCCAGTCCGATCTCAGCGTCAGCTATGGCGGCGACCAGAACCAGCGCATGGTGGCGGCCGCGGCGGGCCTGCAGGTCGCCACGGGCGACAGCGGTTCCGATGTCTTCATGTCGATCCGTGGCGGCAACGGCACCTTTGTGACATCGGCTGGCGCGACCAATACCGGTACCGCGGTGGTCGGCGCGACGTCGGTGACGGATGCATCGCAATGGGATGGGGGTAGCTACACGGTGAACTTCACCTCGCCCACGACCTATGAAATACACGACGCGACGAATCCCACTGGCCCGGYGCTTTCGACAGGCACGTATTCGGGCGCCAGCGGTACGATCAATTTCAAGGGTGCCCAGCTCAATGTCACCGGCACGCCAGCCACGGGTGACTCGTTCGCTGTCGGGCCGTCCTCGTCACAGGATGTGTTCTCGACGGTGGCCGGCATCATCAATGCCTTCGAAACCCCGGGCGGTGGTGCGGGCATGAACAATCAGCTCAACGCGCAGCTGCAGAACCTCGACCAGGCACAGACGAGTTTCACCGACACGCGCACCAAGATCGGTGCCCGCATGAACATCCTCGATCAGCAGACGCAGATCAGCGCGGATACGTCGCTGCAATACGCCAGCACGCTGTCGGATCTGACGGAACTGGACGTCGCGAGTGCCGCCAGCAAGTTCTCTCAGCAGCAGGCCGCCCTCGATGCGGCGCAGCAGTCGTACGTCAAGATGCAGAATCTGTCGTTGTTCAACTATCTGAAGTAGAGACCGCGACATGTGGAAAGGAGGGCGGCCGATGGCCGCCTTTTTTCTTGGCCGCTCGTTGCCTGCCCGCTCCGCTCTTTGTAGGAGCCGATTCATCGGCGAGCTCTTCCTTCGGTGGGGGACTGAGGCCAGCAACCTCGATGTCGCGGCTGCGCCGCGGGCTTATTCACCATTCGCCGATGAATCGGCTCCCACCGAGCCCGCTTTGTTGGAGGGGGTGAGGCTAGCAACCTTGATGTCGCGGCTGCGCCGCGGGTTTATTTGCTATTCGCCGATGAATCGGCTCCCACCGAGCCCGCTTTGTTGGAGGGACTGAGGCCAGCAACCTTGTGGTTGAGCTGGCTTGAAAATAAGCCTAAACCCCGGGCGTCATGTGCCGATAAGGAACCCGACAGAGCCTGGGGCGCAGTTTCTTCCGGACCCTGATCAAGAAAGTTGTTGACAGGCAGAAAAAGTTCTCAAGTTTCTTCCCGGCGTGCCGTAAACCTCTCTGAGGCGGAAGGCTTCCATTACGGAACCCCGCCGGACTACGCCGCACAACCTCCGGCATTTCGGTTCCGCTTACAAAGGATTATTCCCATGGCTCTGACCATCAACACCAACATCATGTCGCTGAACGCTCAGCGTAACCTGGGCGCTTCGCAGACGAAGCTCGCCTCGGCTATCGAGCGTCTGTCGTCGGGTAACCGCATCAACAGCGCGAAGGACGACGCCGCCGGCCTCGCCATTTCGACCCGCATGACCACGCAGATCAACGGCCTCAACCGCGCCGTGCAGAACGCCAACGACGGCATCTCGCTCTCGCAGACGACCGAATCGGCTCTCGACGAAGTCACGAACAACTTGCAGCGCATCCGCGAGCTGGCCGTTCAGTCGACCAACGCTTCCAACTCGGACAGCGACCGCTCGGCTCTCGACGCCGAAGTCCAGCAGCGTCTGTCGGAAGTCACCCGTATCGCCACGCAGACCAACTTCAACGGCATGAAGGTCCTGGACGGCTCCGCCCAGAACCTCAGCTTCCAGGTCGGCGCGAACGTCGGTGAAGTCATCAACGTCAACCTTAACAGCGGCATGAAGGCCAACCAGGTCGGCCAGCTGGCCACCGGTTCGCTTGCCGCTGCTTCCTTCCCGAAGGGCCTGACGCTTGCCGCTGGCGACCTCACCGTCAAGGTCGGCGCCGGCGCGGTGGTGAATGTCGCGGCTGGTAACTACGGCAGCGTTTCCGACCTTGCCACCGCGATCAACAAGGCCGCTGGCTCGACCGTCGCTTCCGTCGATGGCACCACGGGTGAACTGTCCGTCACGGGCGGTGCGGGCAACGCCCTCACCTTCGGCGGCGCGGCTCAGGGTACGCTCGTCCTGCCGGCAACGGTTGCCGCCGGTGCCACGGGTGCTTCGACCGCCGCTGTCGCAAAAACCGCCACCAGCATCAACCTCGTCGCTGGCGACGCGTCCTTCACGGTCGGCGGCAACTCCTTCGACCTGACCGGCTCGTTCAAGTCCATGCAGGATGTGGCCGACGCGATCAACTCGAAGTCGGGCAAGGGCATCAATGCCTACGTGTCGACGGACGGCTCGCTGAAGTTCTCCTCGGCTTCCGAGATCACCGTTACGACGAGTGGCTCGGCTGCTGCGACCGCCCTCGGCATCACGGCACAGGACGACAAGGTCAGCACGACCCAGACCCTCGCCGACGCCAACGTCAAGACGGTCGACGGCGCGAACGACACGATCAACCGCATCGATGCCGCCCTGCAGTCTGTCTCCGACCTGCGCTCCACCCTCGGCGAGGTGCAGATG
>NZ_JBFUJE010000173.1:0-7680 GCF_056401535.1 Luteibacter sp. P4_E6
GCGCCGAGTCGCTCTCCAGTTCGCCCTGTTCCCAGTGGCGGATCTGGTCAAGCAGCGGCGCGAACGGACCCGCGCCTTCGAGCAGCGCTTCCCGGATTTCAATCGCCAGTGGCAGGTGCTCGAGCACGTATGCCATGGAGACATTCATCAGGGTGTCGAGCAGCGAGAACAGGCCGGCCGTGAAGGCCATTTCCTGCAGTTCGGGCTTGATTGTGCGGGCCAGCTTCTCGCACATGTGGGCGCGGATAAGCGCGAGGCGAAGCAGTTCCGGCGGGCGCTCGTCCATGCCGGACACGGCCATGGTGAAAATCCAGTTGCGCATGCGGTTCACGCCGAAGAACACCGCGGCCTGCTCGACCGATTTCAGCTGGCGGGGCAGGGCGAAGTAAGCGGAGTTCACGCAGCCCAGCAGCTTGTAGCTGAGGACAGCGTCGTCGCGGATGATCTTGCCCAGTTCGACGGGGCCGTTCTCGGGATCCTGCAGGGCGCCCATGAGACGCAGCACGCCGAGCTTGCTCGGGGCGAGGCGTGGCATATCCACGCGCTCGGGGCGCAGCAGGTACTTGCCCTGGAAGCCGTCGACATCCTGGTCGGCGTAATCGACGAAGGTCTCGTGCGTATCGATGCCGGTGACGATTACCTTGACCCCGAACGCATGCACATAGTCCATGTGCGCGCGCGCAGCGACCGGATGGCGATGATCCACCGCGACCTTCGCGAACTGAACAATACGCAGCAACGCGTCCACGCCGGCCCGGTGTTCGGGATCGGCGGGCAGGTTGAAGTCTTCGAGCATGAACAGGCAGCCATGGCCCTTCAGCTCGCGAAGCTTCTCCAGCAAGTGGTCATCCGTACCGACATCGGCACTGATGCTGGCGCCGAGCCGCGCGTTGTGGCGAAGGATGTCCGCGTGCTCGAGGAGCAGCTGCGGCGACATGTGCAGGAAAGCACGATTGTCACGGACGAGGCGCTTGAGGCTGCCATCGGCGATAGCGCTCAGCGTCGCCTGCGTATGTGCAAGCGCCGCGGCGTCGATATCGCTGCCGATGGGGCGGGGGAACAGGAGTTCGTAGGCGAAGAGCGCCTGCTTCCTGTCCAGGATGGGCACGCGGACGATCGGGAGGATACCGTCGTCATTCACCGCTGTCGGCTGGGGGGTCACTGCCATTGCTTTTGTTGGTGCGCCGTCTGGGTGAGCCTGGGGATGTTTGTGGGTGGGATTAAACCTGCGCGATAGTGGCGGAACGCAGTTTTACCCGCGCGGTGTCGCCCTTCGGGCCGTAGGTCGATCCACCCGGCGAATCGCCCGCAAGCAGCGCAAGCGCCTGACGAACGTGGCCGATTCGCTGGCCGACAATGCGGCCGTTCACTTCATTGAGTTTGCGGCACTCGACCAGGCGTTCGATCGTGTGTGTCCAGCGCGCATCGTTCAGCGTGTCGACGCCGGCGGCGTCGCCCAGGTGGCGACGCTCCGTGTCGAGCTTTTCAATGCGGTCGAGCTGTTTGCCCTTCACCCGGCTGACGGTGTCGAGCGCATGCGTGTCAGCCTGATCGAGCGCCATGCGCTCGTCGATCAGGGTGGCGTGCAGCGCGTCGACCTCACGGGCGAGTTCGYCCATGACGGCGCGAACGGCCGCGTCGAAGTCGGAGCCGAGCGGATCGGTCATGCCTTGCCGCCGATCTGGCCTTCCATCGCAAGAAACTTGCTCGCGATGGCCTGCGAATCAGGCTTGTAGGTGCCGTCGGCCAGCTTGCTGCGGATTTCGTCGACGCGCTTGGTGTCGATGCCATCGCCACGGCTGGCGGCGTCGAGCGCCTTGGCCGAGTCGGTGATCTTGACGCTGTCGTCGCTCGGACGCACGGCGCTGGCGCCCTGCGTGGAGGCGGCGGAGCCTGCAGCCTGGTTCTGGGTGCGAAGCTGCACCTGGGGCTGCGGGGCCTGGATACCGGGTTTGATCGTCGTCGTCATGTGTGTTCCTCGGAGCTGGTGTCCTTCAAACCCTTTATCGGCGGTCTGTCGGCGAACTTTAACTGGCCCTGGGCCGTGAAGTGTGACCGGGTTGGGATTTTGTTCATGGCAGTACCGCGACGGTGCCGGGGCCGGTGACCACGGCGTCGAGTACCTTTCCGGATGAGGCGTTGCGGACCTTCAGGCGGGTGCCGGTATCGCCGGCGCCCATGGCCACGCCGGCGACGCGGATGACCACGCCCTCGACGTCGGCCTGCATGCTGACCGAGTCGCCGATGCGCACGGCTTGTCGACCGGCCAGCATGCCGGGTGTCAGTACGGTGCCAGCACTCAGTGGACGGGCCAGGGAGCGGCCGTCGACCTGACCCGGTTCGGCGATGTAGCCATAGGCGAGGCTGGCCACGTCACGCTCTTCGGTGTGCACGTCACCCGCGCCGACGCCATCGCCGCGTGCCAGCGGCCGGGTGGTCACCAGCACGTTGGTAAACATCTTGACCCGGACCGGCACACGCACCGTCCAGCCGCCCGGGACGGGGCAGTGCACGGCCACGCTGACGCGTGCGCCGAGTGGCCGGTTGCCGGGCAGTGAGGACTCGAGCGGTTTCGGGCATTCGGTCAGGCGAAGCCGGCTATCGAGCGAGTCGGCGTCGGCGGTCATGCGTGCGCCGGGCAGGGCGCGGTTCTGTAGCAGCCAGGTCACCGCCGCCGCGCGTACCGATTCCACCGTCTGCCCGGCCAATGCGCATAGCGGCAGGGCGAGCAGGGCGGTCACGGTGATACCGCGGGCGAAGGTGGATGCCTTCACGCGGCGCGTTCCGCCAGCGATGCCGACAGGCCCTGGGTGATCGCATCCAGTTCCCGGTTGAGGTCGGCGACCATGTGGCCTGCGTCTGCATGCCGGCCTTCGCCCAGCGTGATGGCGTATTGCGAGGCGAGCGCGGAGAAGCGTTCACCGGCGGCACGGATGCCATCGGTCGGGCTATCCGGCCGGCGCACGCGGAATTGGTCGATGCAACGCATGAGCGGGGTGGTGTCGAGCCAACGGCGATCGAGGCTGGCCGGATCGCGCGAGGCGAGTTCCACGGCGAAGCGAAGACCCTGGCTGGCTTCCCGGATCATCTGGCTGAGGCTGGCGGCGTCGAGATCGCCCTCGGTTTCGAGGCGGCTCAGGCCGAGCCGATGCGCAAGCACCGCGGCGCGGGCGGCGGCGTCGGCCTGGCGGCGAGCCTCGTTGGTCACGCGGCCGAGCGTGCCCTGGGTGGCCTGGATCGCAGCGATGCGGCCCTGCAACGCGCCCATGCCTTCGCGGGCCGCGTCGATGTTGCCACGCGCGCCGCGGGCGGCTTCGTCCACGCGGCCCATCGAAGCCTGCATGCCGGCGATGCCCGACTGGGTCTGGTCGAGGCGACGCAGGCTGTTCTGCACCGCGTCGTCGAGYTGACCGGCGAACTGGCCGACAGCTTCGGTGGTCTGGTCGATTTCTGCCGTTGCCTGGGTCGTCTTTTCCGCGAGCTGCTTGACCTCGTCGGCAACGACCGCGAATCCGCGACCGGCTTCACCGGCACGTGCGGCCTCGATGGCCGCATTCAACGCAACGAGGTTGGTCTGGTGGGCGATGTCCTGCACCGTCGCGGTCAACTTGCGGATCGCGGTGAAATATTCGGAGAACTGGGCGTGGTTGCGGCTCATGCCCGACAGTGCGCTGCGAAGCAGACGCAGCTGGCCGTCGAGGTCGCCCGCCGTGGCCAGGCCCTGGCTGCCCGACTCGCCCATGCCGACCGCGCCGGCGTAGGCCTGGTCGAGCGCTGTCGAAATCCTGGCGCTGGCGTCCGTCAAACGTCCGGCGGTGTCGCGGGCTCCTTCGACTACCTTGCCGAGTTCCAGCAGGGTGCCACCAAGCGCCTGGGCGTTGGTCAGCACCATGCCCTGCTGCTCGATCGCCTGGATGGTCGTTGCCGGCGCGGTGCGCGGCTCCGCAGGCTTAAGCAGGGCGCCAAGGGCGCTGGCAGCGGCCGGGTACTGTGCGGAGAGGGCGCGAACGCGCGCCGCATCGCCCTGGGCGGCTGCGTGGGCGAGGAGGCGGACGTGCTGGCTCCAGAGGAGGGTCATGATTTCGCTTTCATCGGATGGTCGCCCCACTTAATCGGTCGGGAGCCTCAGGACTTGAGTCATGCAATCGGCGTGCCATCAGCGCGGCTACAGAAACGACCAGAGCCGCCGATACCGTTCGCGACACCTTCTGTAGATGCCTCGCACGTCATGGCCCGACCGCTGCTCGACACCGTGGAAACCTTTACCCGTCTGGCGGGCCATAACCGCGTGGCGATGCTGCTGTTTCGCCTGGGTGATCGACAGGCGTTCGGCATCAACGTGTTCAAGGTGCGCGAGGTGCTTCGCCGGCCGCGCCTGGAGCGGATGCCAAGCATGCACGCGCTGGTCTCGGGCAGTTTCGACTATCGGGGCAGCACGATCCCGGTCATCGACCTCGCTGCCGCCATGGGCTATCCGGCGCTTGCCAGCGTCGACAGCGCACACCTGATCGTCACCGAATTCAACCTTTCGGTTCAGGGATTTCTGGTCTCCGATGTCGATCGCATCGTCCATGTGGATGGTGCCAACCTCAATGCGCCTCCGGCAGCGCTCGGCTACGGCTCGCGGGTCAATGCGGTGACCCGGCTGGACGGCGATCTGCTCGCGGTCGTGGACGTGGAGCAGGTACTGGCTTCCGTCGACCCCACCGTGGTGCAGCTTTCCGATCGTGTCCAGCAGGCCGCCCATGTGCAGCAGGCCGGCAATCGCCGCATCCTGGTCGTCGACGACTCGGCAGTCGCCCGCACGCAGCTGGTCGATCTGTTCCGCAAGATGGACCTCGAATGCGTCATCGCCAAGGATGGACGCGAAGGGCTCGACAAGCTGCGCACGATGGCCGGCGGCCCCGTTGCCGATCGGGTGGACCTGGTCGTATCGGACATCGAAATGCCGTTGATGGACGGTTACGCGCTGACCACCGCCATCCGCGAGGATGCGCAGTTGCGGCACATGAAGGTGCTCCTGCACAGCTCGCTGAGCGGTGTCTTCAACGAGGCGATGGTGGCTCGCGTGGGTGCGGACAAATTCATCGCCAAGTTCCAGCCGGACATCCTCGCGACCGCGGTGCTGGACCTCCTGCCTACCTGATACCGGCGTTGCCGCCTGCGACGGTCATCCGTCGCCGACGCCATCAGGCAGGGCGCCAGAATTCCGGCACGTTCGCCCAGATCATCGCTTCGATCCCACACAAACGGCGCCACGGCGCCGTTTCGCATGTCTGGGTCCGGCGTGGCACGCCTCTTGCTCAACCCCTCGGGCCAAGCTAACGAGGGGGTCAAGCCCATGATCGACAAACCGGATCCGCTATTAGGCGTACACGCCCAGGCCCTTGGCCTGTGGCAGCGCCGTGYGGAAGTCATTTCGTCGAACCTGGCCAATGCCGACACGCCGGGCTTTCTCGCGCGCGACCTCGATTTCCGCAAGGCGATGACCGCTGCCAGTGGCACGGCCGATGGCCCGGGATTGCAGATGACGGCAACCGAAGCCGGACATATCGGTGGCAACCCGGCCTTCGCCGCGACGGACGCCGACAAGCTCGCCTATCGCGTCCAGACCCAGCCCACGATGGACGGCAACACGGTAGATACCCAGGTCGAACAGGCCCAGTTCGCCGCCAACGCCATCCACTACCAGGCGTCGCTCAGCTTCATTACCTCGTCGATCCATGCCATGCGCATGGCCATTTCAGGATCCAGCTCATGAGCCTGCTCAAGATTTTCGACGTCGCCGGCTCCGGCATGGCAGCCCAGTCGGCCCGGCTCAACACCACGGCCAGCAACATGGCCAACGCGGACAGCATCGCCAGCAGTGAGGCCGGCGCCTATCACGCGAAGCAGCCACTGTTTTCGGCCGTGCAGCAGCAGGTCAACGGGCAGATGGAAAACGGCGGCGTGCGCACGCTCGGCATCACCGAAAGCCAGGCACCGATCCAGGCACGTTACGAGCCGTCCAATCCGCTCGCCGACGCGAACGGCAATGTCTATCAAAGCAACGTCAACACGGTCGACGAGCTGGTCAACATGATCTCCGCGTCGCGCTCCTATCAGAACAACGTCGAAGTCATGAACAGCGCCAAGCAGCTCATGCAGAAGACGCTTGACCTCGGCAAGTAAGGAATTCCCATGGTAGACGCCGTCAGCGGTAACAGTTCCTCGTCTTCATCATCGTCATCATCATCGACCGGCCAGCTGCAGCAGCAGACGCTGAGCCAGTCGGATTTCCTCAAGCTCATGGTCACGCAGATGACCAACCAGGATCCGACCAAGCCGATGGACTCCACCCAGATGGTGGCCCAGATGGCGCAGTTCTCTCAGGTGGCAGCGACACAGGAGCTGCAGGCCTCGTTCGACACGCTGGCATCCGGCCTCACCGGTGACCAGTTCGTGCGCGCTGCCGCTCTTGTGGGCCAGGAAGTGCTCGTGCCGTCGACCGCCGGCAAGCTCGAGGATTCCGCGCTCAGCGGCGCCGTGAACGTGGGCACCTCCGGGACCTACGTCAACGTGCAGATCAAGGACACCGCGGGCAACGTCGTCCGCACGATCGACCTCGGCCAGCCGGACGCCGGCCTCGCCAAGTTCGACTGGGACGGCAAGTCCGACACCGGCGCGCAGCTGCCCGACGGCGTTTACCAGATGTCCGCAACTTCCGGCGGCACGGCGATCGATACCTTCGTTCGCGGCAAGGTGGAAGGCGTCGGTGCCTCCGGTACCGATGGAACCTACGTGCAGGTAGCCGGCTTCGGCGGCGCCCTGCTCAGCCAGATCGCGCAAATCCTGTAACTCCAGCAAGGAACCTCCACCATGCCATTCGACATCGCCCTAAGCGGCATCAATGCGGCGTCTTCCGACCTGGAAGTCACTGCGAACAACATCGCCAACGTCAATACCGTGGGCTTCAAGGGCTCGCGTGCCGAGTTCTCGCAGGTCTACTCGGCAGCCGGAAACAATCTTTCGGCCCAGGTCRCCGGCAGCGGCGTGCGCCTGACCAACATCTCCCAGCAGTTCAGCGACGGTGCCGCGACACAGACCGGTAACTCCTACGACTTTGCCATCAGCGGCGCGGGTTTCTTCACCCTGCGTGACGGCTCGGGCTACTCCTATAGCCGCGCGGGCAACTTCCATCCCGATGAGAACGGGAACGTTGTCAATGCAACCGGCCAGAACGTGCAGGTCTATCCGCCGACTGCCAACGGCGGTTTCGATATCAGCAGCCTGGCCGACCTGAAACTGACCACCGGTTCCAGTCCCGCCAAGGCGTCGGCTGCCATCGGCCTGACCGCGAACCTTGCCGCGAGCGCCACGGCGCCGACCGGTGGCGCATTCGATCCGACCAACGACAAGACCTACAACACGCTGTCGACGTTCCAGGCTTTCGATTCCCTCGGTRCCTCGCATACGGTCAACATGTACTACGTGAAGGATGCGACCAATCCCAATACGTGGAACACGCACATGACCGTCGACGGTACCGAAATCGGTACGGCCCAGCAGATGACCTTCAGTGCGGGCGGCGCGATCATCACCCCGGCCGGCGGCAAGCTCAACTACGGTTCGGTATCGCCGAACCCGGGTGCCGCGCCACTCAATCTCACCGTCGACATGAGCAAGGTCACGCAGTTCGGT
>NZ_JBFUJE010000174.1:0-7671 GCF_056401535.1 Luteibacter sp. P4_E6
ACCCGGAGCGGCTCTCCGCATGACGGATGCCTTTCTCGTAGCGCCAGTAGAAATCGACGCCCTGGGCGAACCCCGTACGCACGTTCTCCATGTGCAATTCACCACCCACCGCGCCGACAGTGGGGTCGGCAAGGTTGGCGACCAGTTCGGTCAACGCGGTGGGCGAGAGCTTCTGCCGTACGTCGGTGAAGAGCAGCACGTCGCCGCGGGTGAGAGCGACAGCGTCGTTGAGGCWGGCGGCCTTGCCGCGGCGGTTCGGATAATCCAGCACAGTCAGGCGCGCGTCGGTGGAGCGGCGCGCCGTGGTCACGGTGTTGTCGTGGCAACCGTCGCAGGCGATCACGATGTCGATGAGTTCCGGTGGATAGTCCAACGCCTGCAGGCTGGCCAGCTTGGCGCGGATGAAGCCGGCCCCGTCGTGCACGGCGATCACGATGCTCACCGTCGGCAGGATGGCCCGTCGTGCCACCGGCTGCGGGCGCAGGCGTGCCTGCAGCCACACCAACACGGGGTAGCCGACGAAGACATGGACAAGCAGCAGGGCCGATGTCCAGCAGGCGAGCCAGGCAATGTGCGAAATCATGGCATTCCCCCCGGTGCCGTGTGTGTCAACCGCGCCCGAGCAGACGACTGAACAGGCCACGTTTCGAGGCGGTCGGCGCCGCTGGCGGAGCCAGGGCGAGATCCGCGGCGAGCGTGCCGAGCGTGCCGTTTGCGATATCGAGCAGGTTGAGTTGCACGCCCGTCAGTTTCTGCACGCGCATGGCCATGTCGACGGCGAGCAGCGAGTGGCCACCGACATCGAAGAAGTTGTCGCTGGTGCGGATCCGGCACATGCCCAGCAGCTCCTGCCACACGGCGGCGAGCAGGCGCTCGCTTTGCGTGCGCGGTTCGTTGCTGGTCGGCGTGCCGTTCCCGGGCTGTTGTTCAGTCGGCAGCGGCAGCGCGGCGATGTCCGGCTCACCGGTAGCCAGCAGCGGCAGGGCATCGAGCAGCGTCAGGCTGGCCGGCATGGACCAGGCTGGCAGGTGGGCGGCGAGTGCGGCGCGCACGCCGTCCGCGTCCGGCTGGCAACCCGGCGCGGCGACGGCGTAGGCATCGATGTGGTGATCGCCGGCGTGACCGATGCGAGGTACCGCCAGGGCCCGGACGATACCGGGTTGGGCGAGCAGAAGGGTTTCGATGGCGGTGGGTTCGATGTCGAGGCCGTGCCGGCGAATGCGGCGGTCGTCACGGTCGAGCACCTGCACCATGCCGTCGGCGAGCCAGCGACCGCGATAGCCCGTGCGGACCAGGCGGTCGTCGCCCGGCTGGCGATCGGCGAGCGCCCGCGTACCGAAGGCTGCCGCCAGGCCGCGGCCAGCGATGGCCAACTCACCAGTCGCCCCGATCGGCGACGGTTCGCCATCGTCGTCGAGGATCCAGACTTCACTGTTCGCAAGGGGGCGGCCCTCATGCAAGGCATCGACGGTGCGGTCGACGCGACCACAGGTGGCGACGGGTGCCGACAGGGCATCGCCGAACAGCGTCCACAGGCCGGCCGTACGTTCGCCGACATGGGTGGCCATCTCCGGTGTGGGCGTACCGCTGACGATCGCCGCCTGCAACTGTGGATCGCCGGCCCAGCCCTGCTCGAGCAAGGCGTGCCAGGTCTCCGGCGTGGCGATGAAGCGGTCGAGCGCGCCGAGTTCACCGCGCGCGAGGTCCTGCGGCTCCTGCACGACCCAGGTCGCACCGCTGGCCAGGGCGAGCAGGGGCTCGATCATCGACAGGGGATCGGTAGCCAGGGCATCGCCACCGATGCGCTGACCGGCGCGCAGGTCGAGTGCCTTGATCAGGCCTTCGACTGTATTGGTTATGGAACGATGCGAGAGGGCCGCACCACGTGCGTTGCCATCGGCACCCGGAACGTGGAACGCGACGGCCGGCATATCGGGCTCAGGAGAAGCACCTGCCACGACATCGTCGAGGCGCACGCCTTCGATTTCGGCATGATCCGCGTCGAGCCACAGCGCGCAGGCACGTGGCCAGTCCAGCGTGGCTTCGAGTGCCATGTCGCCGATCATCACGGTCATCCGCGCGTCGGCCACGATGTCGCGCAGGCGCGCGGCGGGGTCGGCGCGGTCGAGGAGCAGGGCGGTGCCGCCGGCATGCGCGATGGCGAGGAGGCCGGCAAGGCGGTCGGCACCCGGATCGACGCAGAGGCCGATCACGCTACCGGGCAGGGCGCCACGGTCGCGCAACAGGGTCGTCATGCGTAGCGCCCGGCGCAGCAGCGCCACAAAGGTGGTGCTGCGCGGTCCATGGATGATCGCCACCGCATCCGGAGAGAGCTTCGCGCCGCCTTCTACCATGGCGTAGAGGTCGAGCGGCAGATGGGCGTCGCTACCCGTGGCGTTCCAGCCGCGCATCTTTTCGCGCTCGGCCGGTGTGGCCGCGGTGAGTGAACCCACCGAGAGGGAAGGATCGGCGGCGACGCGCTTCATCATGTCCAGGTAACGCTCGCGCATGAGGCGCGCCGTGCTCGCCTGGAGCAGGTCGGCGTTATAGGTGACGCCGCCGACCATGCCGTTGTGGCTTTCGAGGAACCACAGGCCGAGGTCTTCGGTCGCGGCACTCTGGAACAGCAGGATCTGTTCATGTGCAAGTCCGCCCCAGTCCACCGAGCGCTGGCGTGCATCCTGGAACGAGAACAGGGCCTGGTAGAGCGTGGCGCTGGCACCGTGGCCGACTTTCAGTTCGCGTTGCAGGTATTCCAGTGGCACGTCCGGGTGACCGAAGGCTTCGATCGCCGTGCGTTTCACGTGGCGCACGAATTCGAGGAAGGAGAGCGCAGGGTCCACGCTCACATGAAGCGGAAGCAGGTTGTTGAAGTAGCCCATGACCGATTCGACTTCGGTCTGGTTGCGACCGCGCACCGGCGTACCGACAACCAGCTCGTGCTGGCCCGCCGAGCTCGACAGCATGGCGTAGTACAGGGCGAGCAGGGTCATGTTGAGCGTGGCGTCGGCCTGCCTGGCTACGTCGTGCATCGCGTCGGTGTCTTCACGCGTGACGCGGATCCACTCCGTGCGACCGAGCCCGGACATGCCCGGACGGCGCGGATGATCGGTCGGCAATGCCCGCACGTCGCCCATCTGGGCAAGACGCTCGCGCCAGAAGCCAAGCTGCGACTGGAACGCCGGAGAGTCCAGCCAGTGCGAATGCCACTCGGCGAAATCGCCGTAGGTGACAGGTAGCGCAGCCAGCGGCGAGGGCAGTCCGGCAACGAAGGAGCGATACAGCGCTGACAGTTCGTTGTAGAGAATGTCGAACGACCAGCCGTCCCAGATGATGTGGTGCGGCATGAAGAAGAACGCGTGCTCGTCTGCGGACAGGCGAAACATGCGAGCGCTGAAGAGCGGAGCGCTGCCCAGGTCGAAGGGCGTATCGGTGAGCTCCTGCAGGCGGTGCATCAGGCGTGCTTCGCGTTCTTCGGTGGGCAGGTCCGAGAGATCCTCCGCAGGGAACAAGGGGTATTCCAGCTGCGATGAGACGACCTGCGCGATATCCTGGCCCACGTCGCGGAACGCGGTACGCATGCTTGGCTGCCGCTGGATCAAGGCCTGGAAGGCCATGTCGAAGGCATGTTCGTCGAGGCGACCACGAAGGCGGTGCGCGGACGGCGCGTTGTAGGTGACGCGACCGGGATGCATGCGCTCGAGTGCCCACAGGCGACGCTGCATGAGCGAGAGCGGCGCCTGGTCCTGATGTGCGCGGTGATCGATCGGTGCGGCGGCGGGTGCCGTCCCGCTGGCCACCTGCGAGCCGATGGCGGCGGCGAGCTGCTCGATGGTGGGCGCGTCGAACAGGGTGCGGAAGGAGAGCGTGACGTCGAACTCGCGGTTGAGTCGCGCCGTGAGCTGCGCAGCGAGCAACGAATGGCCCCCCAGCGCGAAGAAGTCGTCGCGCACGTCGAGGTCGGGCAGGCTGAGCACGGCTTCCATGGCGGCGGCTACGCGGCGCTCGTCGTCGTTGCGCGGCGCCATTCGTTCACCGGGTGTCGCCACCGAGTGGGCGATCGGCGGCGGCAGGGCTTTGCGGTCGATCTTGCCGTTGGGCAGCAGCGGGATCGCGTCGAGCATGAGGATGTGTTGCGGAATCATATAGTCGGGCAGACGCGAACGCAGGCGCGAGCGCAACGTGTCCTCACTGACCGTGGCACCCTCGCGACCCACCACGTAAGCCACCAGGCGCACGTCGCCCGGACGGTCCTCACGCGCGATGACAACGGCGCGGCCGACCTCGGGGGTGTCGGCGAGCACGCTTTCGATCTCACCCGGCTCGATGCGGTAGCCGCGAACTTTCACCTGAAAGTCCAGGCGGCCCAGGTGTTCGATCATGCCGTTGGCGAGCCAACGACCGCGATCGCCGGTCCGGTACATGCGTGAGTCCGGTGCCTCCGCCCAGGGATCGGGAACGAAACGTTCCGCGGTGAGCTGCGGACGATCGAGGTAGCCGAGCGTGACGCCGGCACCGCCGATGTGAATCTCGCCGGGCACGCCGAGTGGGCAGTGGTTGCCGCGCTCATCGAGGATGTGCACGGTGGTATTCGCGATGGGACGCCCGATGTAGATCCCTTCGCGCGGGTCGGACACACGCCAGTAGGTCGAGTACACCGTGGTTTCGGTCGGGCCGTAGCCGTTCCATACCTCGCCGCAACGATCGAGCAGGGCCTCGGCGAGGTCGACCGGCAGGGGTTCACCGCCGGAGACCGCGCGGAACGCGGGGCGACCTTTCCAGCCGGCGTCGACGAGCAACCGCCAGCCAGCGGGAGTCGCCTGCATCATCGTGGCATCCACTTCTTCGATAAGGCGACGCAGCTGCCCGCCATCGCGCACGTCGTCACGACCGGCGACGACGATTTCGGCACCGCTGGTCAACGGGAGCATCAGCTCCATGAAGGCGATATCGAAGGACAGGGTCGTGACGGCGACCAGACGATCGTCGGGAGCGATGCCCGGGACGCGCTGCATGCTGGTGAGGAAGTTGGCCGCGGCGCGGTGCGGCACGCGCACTCCCTTGGGGCGGCCGGTCGATCCGGAGGTGAAGATCACATAGGCCACCGAATCGGGCGTGGCCGCCTTGCGATTACGTTCCGGGCGCTCGAAGGAAGCGTGCACCACTTCTTCACTGGTAAGCGCGAGGACGCGTGTCGGGTCGAACGGAAAGGCCAGGGGCGCGTTGTCGTCGACGACGAGGGCGGCCAGCGCGGCATCCTCCGCCATGAAGGCAAGACGATCGGCCGGGAAGGTGGGATCCAGGGGCACGTAGCCGGCACCGGACTTGAGCACACCGAGAACGGCCGCAACCATGTCGAGACCCCGCGCAAGCGAGAGGCCGACCAGGTCGCCGTGGCCGATGCCCCGCTCGCGCAGGGCATTGGCCACACGGTTGGACCGTGACTCGAGTGCCGCATAGTTGAGTGAGCGGTCGGCATGACGCACGGCCGAGCGCTCCGGCGCGCGGTCCACCTGCTGCTCGAAGAATTCGTGGGCAAGGCGGAGTTCGGGGAATGGCGTCGGCGCGGGTTGCAGTGCGGCCAGTTCGCGGTATACCGCGTCGGAGACGATCGGAAGCGCGACGGCCTCCAGGGTCGGATCGATGGCGGCCTGACGGAGCAGCATCGCGTAGGCGTCGAGCCAGCCCTGGATCGTCGCGCCATCGAACAGATCGGCGTTGTACTGGCATTCGAGGCGCAAGCCGCCGCCAACCTGCACGGCGTTGACGAAGAGCTCGAAGTTCTCGTAGGCGCGCGGTATGGCTTCGACATCGAAGCGCAACCCGGGGAAGGTCACGGTGCTTTCGTCGAGCTGGGCATCGAGATTGAACAGCACGGCCACCAGGGGCAGGCGCGAGGGATCGCGGGCGATCGACAGCCGGGCGAGCAGGCTACCCAGCGTATAGCGCTGGTGGTCGAAGGCATCGAGCAGGTCGGTGCGTACCGTGCCGAGCAACTGCGCGAAGGTGGTTGTGTCGTCGATCTGCGTGCGCAGGGGCAACACATTGACGCAGTGACCGACGAGGGTGTCGTGGCCCTCCGCCGCCTGGCCTGCCGAAGGCATGCCGATAACGACATCGTCCTGCCCCGCGATACGGCGGAGCAGGACGGCGAAGGCGGTGAGCAGGGTCGCGTAGAAGCTGGCACCGTGGGCGGCGCCCAGGCGCTTGATCGCGGTGACCTCGGTCGGATCCAGCGTGCGGTCTTCGCGCCGTGAGGTGAACGACCGACGGCGGGGACGGGAATGGTCCGTAGGGAGGTCCAGCACGGGCGCGGGACCGGCGAACCGGCCCAGCCAGTACTGTTCATCCTCACGGGCTGCCCCGGTGCCGGCGTGCGCGGCCTCGGCCAACGCGAAGTTCGAGAACGCGCCGGCGTCGGCCGGGCCGGTGCCGTGGCCCGTGCGCTGCGCGTAGAGGGCGGCGAGATCGTTCACGATCACGCCGAAAGACCAGCCATCGCACACGATGTGATGCGCGGCGATGGTGAGCAGGTGACGGTCCGCGGCGAGGCGGAACAGCTCCGCGCGCACCAGGGGGCCGTGTTCGAGATCGAAGGGCGTGGTGACGATGCGGTGGAGCGCACCCATGATGCGCGCATCACTTTCGAAGGGCGCAAGGAGCGAGAGGTCGTGGAAGGCGACGGGGAGCGTCGTGTGTTCGGCGACGAAGAGACCTTCGCCGTCGCTGCTGAACGTGGCTCGCAGGGCCTCGTGGCGATCGACGATCGCCTGCAGGGCCGCTTCGAGAGCCGGCACGTCGAGCAAGCCCTTGAGGTTGATCGACACCGCTTCGTTGTATGCCAGCGAGGCTTCCGGCTCCAGCCGGGATGCCAGCCACACCTCGCGTTGCGGCTCCGTGGTCGGCACAAGCCGCGACAGCGGCGCACCGGCGAAGGGGTCATAGTCGACCGCTGTGGCGGCGGCCAGCTCGTTCTGCGTCATGCGGTGACCCTCAGGTACTTGCCCGGCGCATCCGGGTTGGGAACGAACCAGGCGGGACGGCCTTCGGGATCCTTGCCCAGGCGTGCACCCGGCATGGGCGGACGCTCGGTATCGAAGGAAGGCGTTTCGCGGCGGCGCGGCAGAAATTCCGCTTCCTGCATTTCGAGAATCGATTCACGGAACGCTGTGGCGATAGCGGCAAAATCCGCGTCGCTGTGTGAGGTGGTGAAGAAACAGGGAAAGTTGTCGAGGATGTGGATGCCGCGGCTGCGCATCATGGCGAAGAGCAGGTCCTGCAGCGGGTGGTCTTCGGTAAACGTGGTCTTCCACACCGAAGCGAAGTGGACGACGTGAATCGGTGCGCCGACGCTCACGCAGAACGCGTTGAGTTGCTCGGCCATGGCCGTGACCTTCGCGTTGAGCGTGGTCTGCAGCTGGCCGCCTTCGTTCGTGAGATGGGTGAGCACGGCGTGCGCGGCGGCCAGGGCCAGCGGGTGGCGCACGAAGGTGCCCGCGAAATAGGTGACGCCCACGGTCGGCGTGGAGTCGTCGCCAAAGCGCCAGTGGCCGCCGTCCAGCGCGTCCATGAAGCGGCGCTTGCCGGCGATGACGCCGATCGGGAAGCCGCCGCCGACGACCTTGCCGTAGGAGGCCATATCCGCGTCGATCCCGAGGACAGCCTGGGCAC
>NZ_JBFUJE010000175.1:0-7638 GCF_056401535.1 Luteibacter sp. P4_E6
GGTCTCCTCTGTGGGGAGCACAACGTCGCTGTTCCTGAGAGGTGAGTCAATACTTACGGAAACGGCGCCATGGCGGCATTCAGAAAGGTGCATGAAAGGCGAAGAAGCGCAAGTTTTTACGGTCCTCCGCGAGCAGGCTTCGCCGATGAATCGGCTCCCACTTTTTTATAATCGGCCGTCCACGCTGTCCTGGGGGAGGACGGATTTTACGTCGTAGACGACGGCGCCCTTCCTGCCGAACCCGCGAATCTTCTGCGGGCCGAAGGCGCGGAATTCATCGTGAGCCACGGCGACGATCACGGCGTCGTACACACCCTCTTCGATGGCGTCGATCGTGCGTACGCCGWACTCCCGCGAGCACTCCTCGTTGTCCACCCACGGGTCGTACACATCGACATTCGCCATCGACTTTTTCAGGTCGCGGACAATATCGATCACGCGCGTGTTGCGTAGGTCCGGGCAGTTTTCCTTGAAGGCGAAACCGAGGACGAGTACGCGCGCATCGACGATGTGCAGGCGACGCTCACTCATCAGGCGAATGACACGGTCCGCCACGTAGGTGCCCATGCGGCTGTTGATGCGACGTGCGGCGAGGATCAGCTCCGGGTGGTAGCCGGTGACTTCCGCCTTGTGCGTGAGGTAGTACGGGTCGACGCCGATGCAATGTCCACCGACCAGGCCGGGCCGGAATGGCAGGAAGTTCCACTTCGTGCCGGCCGCCTCGAGCACTTCGCCGGTGTCGATCCCCAACCGGTTGAAGATCAGGGCGAGCTCGTTGACCAGGGCGATGTTGACGTCTCGCTGCACGTTCTCGATGACCTTGGCCGATTCGGCAATGCGGATCGACGATGTCTTGTGCGTGCCTGCGCGGATGATCGTGCGATACAGCGCGTCCACGCGATCGGCCGCTTCGGGGGTGGACCCCGAGGTGAGCTTGCGGATGTCCACGACACGACGCGCATGGTCGCCCGGATTGATGCGCTCGGGACTGTAGCCGCAGTGAAAATCCACGTTGAAGACCAGGCCGGAGCCGGCCTCCAGGAGGGGCACGCAGATCTCTTCGGTCGTGCCCGGATAGACCGTGGATTCGAAAATCACCAGGTCGCCATGGCGAATGACCCCACCGAGCATCCGGCAGGCCTTCTCCAGCGGCTCGAGATCCGGGCGCTGTGCCTCGTCGATCGGCGTGGGCACGGTGACGATGTAGACGTTGCGGTCGGCAAGATCGGCGATGTCGCCGCTATAGCGCAACCGGGCGGCGGCCGAGAGCGCGTCGCCGGTGACCTCCATCGTATGGTCGTGCCCGGCGCGGAGCTGCTCGAGCCGGGCCGGGTCGATATCGAAGCCAAGGGTATCGAAGTGCCGGCCGAATTCGACCGCGAGCGGCAGTCCGACGTAACCGAGACCGATGATGCCGATCCGTGGATCAGGGGTAAGAGCCATGGGGCGCCCGGGCGTCCAAAAGAAACGAAGCGTACACGCCGGAGCGGTGGCTTAGTACCACCGCCCAGGCAGAAGGCCTCACGGACGGACGGCGGTCACCTCGATCTCGACCAGGAAGTTGGGGCTCGCGAGCCCCGCCACCTGCATCGCAGAGCGCGACGGCAGGTTCGGCTGGGCCGGGGTGCCAAAGAATTGCGTGTAGCCCGCCATGAAGCCGCCGAAGTCCATCTTGCCGCCCTTAGCCGGGTCCCCCACCAGGAAAACCTGCATCTTCACGACATCGCCCAGGGACAGCCCCATGCCCTTGAGCTGCTTGTCGATCGAAGTCAGGACGCCGATGGTCTGGGTGCGGGTGTCGCCATAGGCTTGCGGCGTGTCCTTGGGCGCCGTGGTGTCGGCCACGGGGGGCACGGCGCCGCTGAGGAACACCAGGGTCTTGCCCGCCGGGATTTCCACCGCGGCCGAGATCGGGAACGTGCTGTTCGGGATCTTGTGGCGAACCACGTCGGCGGCGAAGGCAGGTGCCACGGCCATGAGCAGCAACGGTACGAGGATGACTCTCTTCAACATGTCACATGCCCTCCGAGGGCGGCTTGGCAGGATGAAACGGTGTGACGTCTTCGGGCTTGAGGGTGTCGGTATAGGCATTGCCGAAGTGCGTGCGGACGTAGTTCACGACGCCGGCGATCTGCGCGTCGGACAAACCGTTGCCGAACGACGGCATGGCCCCGCGCCCGTTGATCACCATCACGACGGGATAGGCGGCGGAGGCGAGCTTCGGATTATTCGCAAGCGCCGGGTAGTGACCGGCACCGACCGCGCCCTTGCCGTCGGGCATGTGGCAACCCTGGCAGATGTGTGTGAACAGCTGTTCGCCCGTCGCATGCGGAATGTCCTTGTCGGCGATGAAGGCGGGGTCGCTGTTCTGTGCGTGCACCGCGCTCGCGACGAGCCACGCGGACATTATGATCGCGCGCCTCATGAGCGACCTCCCGCGCCGGCGCGCGCATGCAAGGCATCGATCGCCGAAAGCGACGAGAGGATCGCACCCTCCTGCCAGGCCGGCAGGTAGGACGCGTGCTCACCCGCCAGCACGATGCGTCCATCCATCGAACAGATATCCGCATAGTGCTTCGCACGACTCGCGTCGTTCCATCCACCGAAGCAGCCCAGCGTGAACGGCGAACGATGCYAGGCGACGGCCATGCCGTTCTCGAACGACTTCGTGTATTGGGGGTGGATCATCGCTCCCTGCTCGACGCCCTTGCGCACGCGCTCGGCCGGTGTGAGTGACGTGAACTCGAACGCCTCCGTCGAGAACGTGTAGGAACCCAGCAACACGCCCTTCTTCGTGCCGAACCCGTGACTTGGGTACGAAATCATGCCGATCGGAAGGTCGGTGCTGGTGATGCCACCGTAGATAGCCTCGTCCTCCTCCCAGAAGCGACGATCGAACTGCAGGCCGACCTTCGACGACGCCCAATAGGGAACGGCCGAGATCGCCTCGGCCTTGGCCGCCGATACCTGGATCGGGATCTGACTGAGGATGGACAAGGGAATCGTGCACACGCACCAGTCCGCCTTTGCCTGGCGTGGCTGGCCCGCGGACCCCGCGTCCTCATAGGTCACGGTGACGCCGTGCTCGTCCTGGGCGATCGCGGTGACCTTGGCGTTGTAGGTCACGACATGGCCGATGCGTTCGACGAACGCTTTCGAGATCGCATCCATGCCGCCGATCGGCTGCATCAGCGTGGTCTGGTATTCCTGCTGTTCGTTGGTGCCTAGCGAAGCCCATAGTTTCGCGTGCAATACATCGGACAGGCCATTCGGCCGGGAGAACTCGGGTTTACCGTCGGGACCGCCGCCGGCATGTTTGGCAAAGCCGCGGCGCTCGCTGCTGTCGCGGCCTTCGACATAGCGAAACTGCTTGTCGAGGCCACCCAGTTCTCGCAATGCTTCAAGCAGGACTTCGCGATCCTCCTTGCTCACCAGGTCGTCGAGCCGACCCTTGTCACTCGCCTTTGCAAGCAGCTCCGCAACACCGCCGTTGAGGTCGGCTTGCACTTCGCGCAGACGTTGCGGCTTACCGCCGTACGCGCTGACGCTATGCAGGTAGGCATTGTGATTGACCTGCACGAAGGGCTCGAGCGGAATGCCGAACTGGCGGCAGTAATCGAGCACGCCGTGATGGTGGTAAGGAATACGCCATGGCCCGGGATTGAAGTACAGGCCCTTGTCGAACGCGCACACCTGCTTGTGTCCACCCAGCTCGGTGTACTCATCGCCACCGCGGAGTGTCCAGTTGCGACCACCTGCGCGAGCGTTGTACTCCAGCACCTGGACCTTGTAGCCCGCCTTACCCAGCTCGTAGGCCGCGACCAGGCCAGCCAGACCGGCACCGAGGATGAGAACCGTGCCGCGCCCCGTGCCCTGCAAAGGACCCGACCGACGGTACGGCGATTCCGCGGCAAAGCCAAGGTTGTTCATCGCCTGGTACATCAAGGCGCCACCGCCTGCGACGCCGATCATGCGCAGTAAATCGCGACGCGTCATGGACGCGGACTTACAGTCGTCTTCCATCCACCCACCCCCGATAGCGGCCCCGTGCAACCAAGATAACCACACGTTGCATTGCACAACAACCGCCCCATCACTACGCACCAAACGGGTGCTATGACAGGCCCACGCAAACGTTCTAAGCTCGCGGATAGCCCCGTTTCGCAGAGCCCGCATGACCACCCTCGAAGAACGCTCAGCCGCCCGCCTCGCGTGGGCGCGCCACGTCACCGGCCAGCACGAACTCCTGCTGGAAAGTGCCTCGGCCGATGCCAGCTTCCGTAGCTACTGGCGCGGCTATGTCGATGGCCAGCCGGTGATCGTCATGGACTCGCCGCCGGAAAAGGAAGATCCTGCGCCCTGGGTCGCCATCGGCAAGCGACTGGCGGACGCCGGCCTGCACGTACCGACGGTGATGGTCGCGGACCTGCAGCAAGGGTTCCTGCTCATCGAAGATCTCGGCACGCGTACGTACCTCCCGGAACTGGACGATCACACGGTCGACGCCTTGTACGGCGATGCACTCGACGCCCTGCTCCGCATGCAGATGCACGTAAGCACCGAAGGGCTACCCGCCTTCGATCACGCCTGGCAGACCATGGAAATGGAAATCATGCCGGCATGGTTGCTGGAGAGGCATCTTGGCGTGACGCTGGAATGTGGCGAGTGGGACATCGTCGAGAACGCGTTCACGGCCATCATGCACGCCATCGCCGAGCAGCCGCGCGCCTTCATGCATCGCGACTTCCACAGTCGCAACCTGCTGGTGACCACGGAGCGCTCGCCCGGTGTGATCGACTTCCAGGGCGCCATGTCGGGACCGCTCACCTACGACCTCGCCTCGCTGCTTCGCGACGCGTATATCGTCTGGGACAACGAGCGGGTGGAAGGCTGGGTGGAGGCTTACCGCCTGCGCCTGCTCGATGCGCACCTGCTCGAGGAGAAGGTGGATGCCGATCGTTTCCGCCGCTGGTTCGATCTCACCGGCCTGCAGCGCCATATCAAGATCCTGGGGTTGTTCTGCCGGCTGTGCTATCGCGATGGCAAGCCCGGTTACCTCGACGACCTGCCCCGCGTCTTGCGCTACGTGCTGGATACCGCCCGCCGGCATGCCGACGTCGCGCCGTTGGCGGACCTGATCGAAACGAAGATCGGCCAGCGCGACATCCGCGTCCCGGTGAAGGCATGAGGCATGCGCTGATCCTCGCCGCCGGACTCGGCGAGCGCATGCGTCCGCTCACCACGCATACGCCAAAACCGCTTCTCGAGGTGCTTGGCAAGCCACTGATCGTGCATCACATCGAAAAGCTCGCTGCCGCCGACGTGCGTTACATCGTCATCAACACCTCGCACCTCGCGGACCAGTTCCCCAGCGTGCTGGGCGACGGCTCGCGGTGGGGCGTGCGACTCCGGTATTCCTACGAGGGCCCGACCCCGCTGGAAACCGGCGGCGGCATGCACAACGCCCTGCCCCTGCTTGGCCCGGAGCCCTTCATCGTCGTGAGCGCCGATATCTGGAGCGACATCGACTACACCGCGCTACCCCGTGAGCCCGAGGGCGTCGCTCACCTGGTCATGGTCGACAATCCCGATTTCCACCCGGGCGGCGACTTCGCGCTGAAGGATGGACGGCTATACGAGGGAGACGGGCCGACCGGCGCGGAGCGCCTGACTTTCGGCAACGTTGGCGTTTACCGGCGCGAGATCGTCGAGGACGAAGTCGCGGGGCGCTTCAAGCTGCTGCCGATGTACCAGCGCGCCATCGCGGCGGGCCGGCTTTCCGGTGAAAAGTACAGCGATTTCTGGCGCAACGTCGGGACACCAGCGCAGCTCGACGAACTGCGAGAAAACCTGGACTCCCGACGCGCGTGATCAGACGTGCTAAATCAGATCAGGCTTACTGGATCGTTTCGGTGCTCAGTGCACGCAGGCGCTCATGACCCATGGCGAACGCTTCGTTGAATGCACTGGTGATATCGTCGAAATCGTTGGTACCGGTGTTGGTTTCGATCTCTTCGCCGACGTGATCCAGGATCCGGTAACTCGACCGGTAAACCTGTCCACCGCCGTCGTCGTGATACTTAACCGCCTTGGCCACCACTCTGAACTTACTGTGATTTTCCATTGCGCTTTTCCTTCCCCTGTACCCCGATACTGACCGGGGAAGGTGACGGTTGCAAGTGACCCGCATTTCGGGATGAAACGGGCGGCGCGACACGCCAGATGGCGTTGCCGACGTCGTCCGCGACCAGTAGTGCGCCACGCCCGTCGATTGCTACGCCAACCGGGCGGCCATAGGCTTCTCCCTCGGCGCCGAGGAAGCCGGAGAGGACGTCTTCGGGCATACCAGATGGACGTCCATCCGTGAATGGAACGAAGACGACCTTGTAGCCACTGAAGGGGCGCCGGTTCCATGAACCATGCTGCCCGATAAAGGCGCCGTTGACGTAGTGCGACGGCAATACACCCCCACCGGCGTAGAAGGCCAGGCCCAGCGACGCGGTATGCGCCCCGAGCGCGTAATCGGGAACGATGGCCTTGCCGACCATGTCGGGCCGCGGAGGAACGACCCGCGAATCGACGTGGTTGCCGTACCAGCTATACGGCCAGCCGTAGAACCCGCCTTCCTTCACCTCCGTCATGTAGTCGGGAACGAGGTCGCTGCCCAGTTCATCGCGTTCATTGACAGCGACCCAGAGCGCCTTGCTTTGCGGCTGCCAGCCCATGCCATTCGGGTTACGCAGTCCCGAGGCGAAGACGCGCGAGGCGCCGGTGACCGGATCGATTTCGAGGATGCCGGCGCGGCGGTCTTCAGCCGGCATGCCGTTCTCGGCGGCGTTGCTGTTCGATCCGACCGTCACATAGAGCGTCTTGCCATCCGGGCTCGCGATGACGTTCTTCGTCCAATGGTGATTGATCGGACCCGCGGGGAGATCGGCGATCCTGACGCCCGGCCCCGTGGTCGCGGTGGCCCCTTCGCTGTAGTGAAAACGCAAGAGGGCGTCGCTGTCCGCCACGTAGAAATCGTTGCCAACGAGGACCATGCCGAAGGGCGAGTGCAGGCCGGTAAGGAAGACCGTGCGCGTTTCGGCGACGCCATCGCCGTCGGTGTCGCGCAGCAGCGTGATCCGGTTCGCGCTCGGTGTCACCGACCCGGCACGCTTCATCGCCTTGCCCTGGACCCAACCACGGATGCCCTTGCTGTCGTCCGGCTTGGGCGGCGCATTGGTCTCGGCGACCAGTACGTCACCGTTGGGCAGCACGTAGATCCACCGTGGATGATCCAGGCCACGGGCGAATGCCGTCACGGCAAGCCCACTGGCGGCCGTCGGCGTCGTTCCTGCCGGCCATCCCTTCGCATCGGCAATGTGCAGCGTGGGAATCAGTCGCTTGTCCGGCGTTGGCAAGGTCGGTTTCGGACCCATGCCCGCTTCGCCCGGCAGCCTTGCACTCTCTGTACAGGCGCCGAGCGCGGTGGTCAGGGCGGCCAAGGTCATCAGGCAGGCACAACGCATCGGAAGGTCCCTCGTCGGTCAAGTGACGAGTGGACGCCTCACCCCGGTTGCTGCACGTGAAGGTCCGTGCCGGTCAGCCGCCTGGCGTGCCTTCCGCAGCCACCGGCATGGCGCTGCCGACCGC
>NZ_JBFUJE010000176.1:0-7623 GCF_056401535.1 Luteibacter sp. P4_E6
TTCCGTCCGTTGCCTACGGCGGTGGTCGCCGACGACGGGCGCCTGTGGTTCGCCACCACCAGTGGCGTCGTTTCGATCGATCCGGCCAACGTGCCGCGCAATCCCTTGCCCCCGCCCGTGTCGATTCGCTCCGTTACCACGGATGCGGGAACCTGGCCTGTGGCTGCCACGGTGGATCTTCCCGCGCACACGGAGCGCCTGCGCATCAGCTATACCGCGACCAGTCTTTCCATGCCCGAGCGCGTACGCTTCCGTTACCGCATGGAGGGTATCGACACGCGTTGGCGTGATGCGGGGACAGAGCGCGAGGCGGTGTATACGGACCCGCCGCCGGGCAGCTATCGGTTCCGCGTCACTGCGGCCAACGAGGACGGCGTGTGGAACGAGGAGGGCGCCTCGATCACGATCGTCGTCGCGCCGACGTTCTTCCAGACGACCTGGTTCGTCGTCATCTGCCTGTTGATCGCGTTCGCCGCGCTTTGGCTCGCCTTCTACCTGCGTATGCGTCGGATGGAAGCGCAGCTACGTGCCCGTTTGCACGAGCGCCACGCCGAGCGCGAACGCATCGCCCGCGAGTTGCACGACACCCTGCTGCAGAGTATCCAGGGCCTGACGATGCGTTTTCAGGCCATCGCCAATCGCGTGCCCGCTGACCAACCGTTGCGGATCGCGATGGAGGGTGCACTGGATCGCGCTGAAGAGGCCCTCGTGGAAGCACGCGATCGCGTGCGTGACCTGCGCGGCCACGCTGGCGAGTCGTTCTCCCTGGATGTCGCGCTTGTCGAGCTGGCGCGTGTCTTCGGCACGGAACACACCGTACCTGTGTTGGTGGAAGCGTCGATCGACATGCGTGACATGGATCCGCTGGCGCGTGACGAACTCTATGGCATCGCGCGGGAGGCCGTGCATAACGCGATCGCCCACGCCGAGGCATCGCGTATCGACGTGGTCATCGAAACGGAGGGTGCCGAGCTGGTGCTGCGCATTCGCGACGACGGGCGCGGCATCGACGACGCCGTGCTCCGTGGCGGTGGGCGAGCCGGTCACTGGGGTTTGCGTGGCATGCAGGAACGCGCCCAGAGCCTCGGCGGCAGCGTGGCCTTCGCGTCACGCGTGGAGGGTGGTACCGACGTGATTGTGCACGTGCCGATGAGCCGGGTTTTTCCTTCGCGCGCCGGTTGGTGGCGTCGCTGGTGGCGCGAGCGCGCGTGGTGAGCGATGGCACGGCACTGGGCGCCTTGATGGCCGCGCTCTGCGCGAGTGATGGATGGCGCGAGGCCGCCGCGTTTGTCGCGCGCGCCGAGGCGATGGACCGACTCGAGCTTCATCTGGTCGGGGCGCCCGAGGGCGGTGAGCGCGACCGCGCCGAGCGGTTGGTCGACGTGATGGCATCGATCGATGGCGGCCTCTTCGAGGTCCTTCGCGAGCAGATCCGCCTTGGCGAAGGCCGTCGGGCACTAGAGCGCTGGATCGGTGGCGCGGTATTGCCCGGCCAGCACTACGATGCGCTGGACGGCTTGCTTGCGGGCATCCTTGCTATCGACKAGCCCGCGATCGCTCCCCCGGTGTCGCCGCCCGAGATGGTGTTCTATCAGCCCACCCCGGCGCGGCATATCGTCGACGGCATCCGGCGTGCCGCGATTTCGTCGGCGGATGTCGTACTGGACCTGGGCTCGGGCCTTGGCCACGTGCCGATGCTGGTGCATATGCTCACCGGGGCTTGCACGCGCGGCGTGGAGCGTGTGCCCGCGTACGTCGATAGCTCAACGCGGGCCGCGTCGGCCCTGGGCCTGGAGGGCGTGAGCTTCGAGGCGGGCGACGCCCGCGACGCGGACCTGGCCGGCGTCGACGTGTTCTATCTCTTCACGCCTTTCCTGGGCACCGTGCTTCGTGACGTGCTGGCCCGGATCGAGGCCGAGGCGGCTTCAAGGCCGGTGCGGGTGATCGTGCTCGGGCCATGCGCGCGCACGTTCGCCCGGATGGCGTGGTTACGAAGCGACGATCCCGATCCGTCGGCGACGGATCGCATCGTGGTGTTTCGTTCCCGGCCTTAGGCTTACCAGCGCCCGCGACCGCCCCCGAAGTTGTTGTTCATGCCGCCGACGGAGATGCTGACGCCGCCGGTCGGGTGCTCGCAACTGCCGAAGGCCTGGCTGAGGCTGACCGCGCCGCCCTGGTAGCTGCCGCTGCCGCCATGGCTGGCACTGACCAC
The DNA here is from genome assembly GCF_056401535.1 of Luteibacter sp. P4_E6. Classification (NCBI taxonomy): domain Bacteria; kingdom Pseudomonadati; phylum Pseudomonadota; class Gammaproteobacteria; order Lysobacterales; family Rhodanobacteraceae; genus Luteibacter; species Luteibacter sp. P4_E6. The sequence goes on from NZ_JBFUJE010000176.1 coordinate 2,213, forward strand.
GCCGGTGGTGAGGCTGCCGTGGACCTGGGGCTTGTTATAGGTGGCGTCGTCGCAGCGCGGCACGCCACTGTCGGTCTCGGTGTTGGCCATGCGGCCGCTGGTGTCGCCGTAGTAGGCACCCGGGGGGTCTTTCGGGSGGGTGGGGGTGACCGCCACGCTGCCGCCGTTCTTCGGTGCGGTGCCGGCAACGCTGCTGGCCGCCGCAGGGGCGGCTGCCGTGCTGCTGGCCGGTGCGGGCACATAGTCGGCGGGCAGTCGCAGGTTCAGGGGCTTGCTGGTGTCCTGCGCCCATGTGGACGTGGCGGCGAGGGAGAGGGCGGCGAGGACGATGATGGCTTTCATGGGAGCGCTCCGGGGACAGACTCTCGAACGCTCGAGAGCGCGTCCGGTGTACCGGCCTTTGATCGCCGGATGCCGGTCGGAGTTCCCGGCCGGCACGGTTCACCTTACTCCGCGAGCGCTTCGTCGGCGTCCTCGGGCACGCTTTCGCCCAGGCGGGCGCGCAGGGCGTCGATCTCGCGGCGAAGGTTGCGATTCTCGGCTTCCAGGTCGGCCACCTGCTCGCGCAAGGCCATGACATCGTCCGAGGGCTTCTCCCGGGGCTTCCGTTTGGACTCACGCACCCGCTTGGCGGCCTGCTTCAGCTCATCGTCGCCTCCGGTGGCGGCCGCGCGCTGCTCGTCCTCAGGCAGGCTGGCCACCGCGGCGGCCGCGCTGATCGAGAGGGCGCCGGACTTCACTGCGGCGACCACCTCGGGGGCAGCTTCCTTGCGGATCTTCTCGATCATGCCGACCTGGTTGCTGCTGATCCGCGCCTCGCGGGCGATGTCCTTGCGGCTATCGGCCGGTGCGGTCTTGGGCGGCTTGGGGGCAGCCGGCTGAGCATCGGTGGTGTCGAAGGGCACGTCCGACTCGGCCAGCTGCGCCCGGCGCTCGGCAAGGATCTCGCGCTTGCGCAGCGCGAGCACGCCGCGCTGGAAGTCCGACACGCTGCGCCGGCCCAGGTGTTGCTCGATCATCCACAGGTGGACATCGTCGATCGAGCGGAAACGCTCGTTCTGTACGGTCTGGAAGGGAATGTCGTGCTTGCGGCAGATGCCGTAGCGGTTGTGGCCGTCGACCAGGGTGTCGCCCCAGAGCACCAGCGCGTCGCGGCAGCCCTCGGCGAGCAGACTGCGCTCCAGCGACTCGTACTCGTCGGGTGTCAGCGGGTCGATGTAAGCCTTGAGTTCTTCGTTGACGACGATGTGCATGAGGAGCTGCCCTGTAAACCACAACCCTCCATTCTACCGGAAGCCCCCGGAAGGGGCGGGGGCTTCGGTGCGTCCGATTCCCTCCGGCCGGCTTTTGTTGCAAACTTATAACTGTCGTGACAGGGGCTTCCACGACCCATGAAGGACACCGGATTCGCGCCACGGCGCGCGTCTGATCGCGCTTGCGCTCGGCGCACGGTTTGGGAAGAACACGATGACTGGATTTGCAAGGAAGTTGGCAGCCGCGCTCGCGCTGTCGTTGGTGGCACTCGCCGCGCAGGCTTCTCCGGTATCGGAGCTGCCCTGGAAGTTCGGCCCCACCAAGGTGCAGGTCGGATCGCAAGCGACGCTGGACGTACCCAAGGGCTATGCCTTCCTCGACCCGGAAGGCACCAGGCGGCTCAACGAGTTGATGCATAACCCGCCGCACCAGGCCGACAGGTATACGCTTGCCCCGGACAACAAGGCGTGGATCGCCTTCTTTACCTACGAGGATGTCGGGTATGTGAAGGACGACGAAAAGCTCGATGCCGACGACATCCTGAAGAATGTCCGCGAGGGTACCGAGCAGAGCAACAAGGAACGCCGTTCGCGYGGCTGGGACACGCTCACTGTCATTGGCTGGAAGAATCCACCGAAGTACGAYAACGAGCTGAAGTCCCTCGCCTGGTCGTTCGTTGCGCGCGAAGACAAGTCGCAGGCCGAAGTGGTGAACTACAACACGCGTATTCTCGGACGCGGTGGCGTGATGAACGTCGTCCTCGTCGCCGACCCGAATGCGCTCACCACGGCCGTCGATCAGTTCAAGGGCACGATGGGTGGCTTCACGTTCGCACCGGGCCAGGCGTACACCGATTTCCATAGTGGCGACAAGGTCGCCGAATACGGTCTTGCTGCGCTGATCACCGGAGGCGTCGCCGCCGTCGCCGCGAAGAAGGGTTTCTTCGCGATCATCGGCACGTTCCTCGCTGCGGCGTGGAAATTCATCCTGATCGGCTTTGCCGCAGTGAGCGGAGCGATCAAGCGCTTGTTCACCCGCAAGGCGAAATAGGCGACATGCTCCTTTCACCCTGGTGGCTGTTGTTCGGCGTCGCAGGCATGTATGTCTACGACGCCGTCCTGCTGCTGTACCACAACGAAGTCGTCTTCTTCGAGCGACGCGATGGCACGTGGTCATTCTCGGCGGGCTCGGAGTTCGAGCTTGGTGGAAGGCACGTCTACGTTCCCGCTCTACTGGCGCCGCAGCGTGCCCTACTTCGTCTGCGGTGGTCATCGTTGCAGACACCACCATTGGCCCGGCCGTCGCCGCGTGGCCTTCGTGCATGGCGAATCGGCGTCGCGGCATCGGCGACGCCGGTGATGTTGCTGGTCGTGGTTTTCGCCGCGCTTCCCGTCGTGCTGCTGGGCTCCGCCTTCGTGTTGCTCGGTTGGATGATCGTGCTGTATGCGGCCATCGTCTTCGCCGTCTCGCGCGTGTGGCGCCTTCGAAACGTCACCGGTCTGGGCGGCAAGGAGTGCGCGAGCATCGCTTCCGATGCGCTCCTGTGCGCGCCCTATGCACTCGATCTGGTGCGCAAACAGGGTCTGCGCGTCGCCGATCGCTTCGACCTCGTTTCCACCGCGCACCGGCTGCTGGATGCCAGCGAGCGGGCCCGCCTTGCCGACACTATCCGTGCCAAGCTCCATCGGCAAATGGACATCGAAGACACGGACAGCGAGCGTCACGCTCAGCTGACGACCTATCTCCACCAGATCGAAGGCGCGCTAGCATGACCCTGGTCGACATCATCGTTATCGCGGTCTGCCTGGCGATCGGCTACAAGTTCGTTTCGGCGATGATGAGCAAGTCGGACGAGCCAACGAGCGAAGGTCATCGCCCCGTACCGCCGAACCTGTTTCAGCGCCAGCTGCCCTGGTATGACGTGCTTGGCGTGGCGCGCGATGCGACTCATGAGCAGATCGTCAGTGCCTACCGGGCGCGGATGAGCGAGTACCACCCGGATAAAGTGGCCAACCTCGGCCCGGACATCCGTGCGCTGGCCGAGCAGAAGGCGAAAGAAATCAACGCGGCTTACGCGGAAGCGACAGCCGGACGCTGACGTCCATGAAGGAACACCATCGGGGGTGTATGACGATGCAAATGACGGGTGATACTGCGATCTTCTATATGTACCTGATGGTCGTTTCGGTGTTCGGCCAATTGGCGCTGCTCAGTCTGCAGCTGATTGCGTACGCACGTTCCCGACACACGAGCCTTCTCTTACTGGCTGCTGGGAGCTTCATTGCATTTGTCCAGGCAATCGTTGGATTGCCCTGGGTGCATCTTGGATCGTTGACACGCATCCTTTCGACCATGTCGCAACCTGCCGGCATCGCGGTTTTCTTGACCCTGCAGTTTCTGCTGGGCCTTTCCGGCGTCGTGTGGCTGCTTAACGAGTTCGTTCGGCTGAGCCGACTCGAACGTTCGATAGCGGCGAGCCCCTGACGTGAGCGCGTCACCCAGTGAGTCTCTGGCAGGCTCTGGGTTCTTCCGCGACGGATTCACGATCCTGTCGCCCCTCCTTACGAGTGAAGCATGTGATGCGCTGCTCGCCGCTGTCGAAGCTGCGCCGCTGACGGGTGCCGGCTCACGAAAGCTTTTGTCGCTGGATGCCGTTGCATCGCTCGGACGCTGGCTGGCGAATAGTCCGCCGATCGCAGCGCTGCTTCCGGCCGGTGCGCAAGCAGTCCAGTGCACGTTGTTTTCCAAATCCGATGGGTCCACGTGGTCGGTGACGCCGCATCAGGACCTGAGCATTCCGGTTCGTAACCGCCGTGACGTGGCCGGTTGGTCTGGTTGGTCGCGCAAGGAAGGCGTGTGGTTCGTTCAGCCGCCCGTGGCCGTGCTTGAACAGATGGTGGCGGTGCGACTGCAGCTCGACGACAACGCTGCGGATACAGGGCCCCTGGAAGTCGTACCCGGCACGCACGTGTTAGGGCGACTGTCGAGCGAGGCTCTCCGGGCCGCGGCTGCGGCAGGCAAGGTGCCCTGTGTGGTCGAGCGCGGCGGTGTCGTTGTGTTGCGGCCGTTGCTGATCCATTCGTCGGCAAAGGGGCGCTCGCCGGGGAGCCGCCGGGTGCTCCATTTTCTTTATGGGCCGCCCCTGCCAGAGCACTTGCGGAGGGGTTGATAGTCAACTAAATTKACTATCAACCCCGTTGATGAGGTGCGCAGTCGTGTCCCATGATCAACCCGCCTGGTATGAAGACATCGTCGTGCCTGCGCTACTCAGGCATGCCCGCGGTACCTACGCCACGGCCATGCGCGGCGCGCTCGACGAAGCCGGCTACGACGATATCCCCGAAAACGGCCTCTACGTAATCGGTGGACTGGCGAAGGGCGCCGGCGACGTGCCGCTGGGTCGCTTGGTCCAGGAGCTTCGCGTCTCCAAGCAGGCGGCCGGGCAGCTCGTCGATACCTTGGTCACTCGCGGGTACCTCGCGCGTGAAGGCGATCCCGTCGATCGCCGCAAGCTGGTCATCACGTTGACCGAACGCGGTCGTGACGCTGCAGCCGTGCAAGGCGCCGCACGCGACCGGATCGACGCGGACCTTCACGCCCGTATTGGTGAAAGCGGCCTTCGAAGTCTGAAACGAGGCCTCGCTGCCCTGGTGGAGATCGGACGCAAGGATCGCGAGTCGGCCTGACCTGGCATGTCCAACGAGGAGAACGAGGTGACGATGGAAACCGTAGAGATCAAGGCCTTCGTGCCTGCGAAAGATTTCGAGTTGTCGAAACGCTTCTACAGAGACGTCGGATTCACGGTGGCGTGGTCGTCCGACGACCTGGCTTATCTCAGGGCAGGGGAGACCAGCTTTCTTCTGCAGAATTTCTACGTCAAGGAACACGCCGAGAACGTCATGATGCACATGCTCGTCGTCGACGTGGAAGCCTGGTGGCAACATGTGCTGGCGCACGACATCGCCAAGCGCTACGGCGTGCGCGTCGTGCCGCCGGCGAACCAACCCTGGGGCATGCGCGACTTCGTGCTGATCGACCCTACCGGTGTGCTATGGCGCATTGCTCAGAACATCGAGGTGGCCTGAGCCTCGAGCGACTTACGGAAGGCGCTCGAACTTCGTCACCGTCGATCCCTTGTAGGACGCCTCGCCGAACGC
>NZ_JBFUJE010000177.1:0-7619 GCF_056401535.1 Luteibacter sp. P4_E6
GGGTTGTTGATCGGGCCGCATACGCTGCCGGTGATCTTCATCCACGATGAAGAAACCATTCGTACCTTGTCCGAGCTAGGCATGATCCTGCTGCTGTTCGCGCTTGGGCTGGAGTTCAGCCTGAAGAAACTGCGTGCCGTCGGTGGGGCGGCGTTAGTCGCCGCCTTCGCCGAAATCGTGCTCATGGTCTGGATCGGCTACGAGATAGGCCGCTTCTTCGGCTGGTCCGCGATGGATGCGATCTTCCTCGGCGCGATGCTGTCGATCTCCTCGACCACCATCATCATGAAGGCGCTCGAGGACCTGGGTCTCAAGCGCGAGCGCTTCGCCCAGCTCATGTTCGGCATCCTCATCGTGGAGGACCTGCTCGCCATCGTCCTGATGGCCCTGCTCACGGGTATCGCCAGTACCGGGGGCGTGGAGGCGGGCCAGGCTTTCGCGGCGATCGGTCGGCTCGGTCTTTTCATGGCCGTGTCGCTGGTGGTGGGGCTGCTGTTGGTGCCACGCGTGGTCGACTATATCGCGCGTGTCAGCCGCAACGACGTGCTGCTGATCGCCGTGCTGGGCATCTGCTTCGGCTTCTGCCTGCTGGTCACCGAGATGGGCTACAGCGTCGCGCTGGGCGCCTTCATGATCGGTGCGATCGTGGCGGAATCCGAGAGCGTGGCGCGCATCGAGCGCATCATCATGCCGGTGCGCGACATGTTCAGCGCGATCTTCTTCGTCGCCATCGGCATGTTGATCGACCCTGCCTTGCTGGTGGCATACGCCTGGCCGATCACCGTCGTGACCATCGCCGTGGTCGTGGGCAAGGTGGTGACCTGCAGTTTCGGCAGTTTCGTCGCCGGCAACGATGGCCGCACGTCGCTGCGCGTGGGCATGGGGCTGGCGCAGATCGGCGAATTCTCCTTCGTCATCGCCTCACTGGGCCTCACGCTCAAGGTGACCAGCAACTTCCTCTACCCGGTGGCGGTGGCGGTGTCGGCAATCACCACGTTTCTTACCCCCTACCTGATCCGTTCCTCCGATCCGCTGGCGAGCTTCCTCGGTCGGGCCTTGCCTGCGCGCGTCACCGGCGTATTCGGCGCCTACACGGAGTGGATGGGCAACCTGGGCCTGCAAGGGCAGGGCGCCATCGTGATGAAGATGATCCGCCGGTTGGTCTGGCACGTGATCATCAACATGATGCTGGTGATTGCGGTCTTCATCATCGTGGCCTTTGCGTACCGCCGTGGGTTCCTCCACGTGGACATCCTCAGCGACGACCCCACGGTGCGCCGCAGCCTGGCCTGGTCGCTCGCCGCGCTGTTGTCCCTGCCCATGGTGGTCGCGGCCTACCGCAAGGCGGGAGCGTTGGGCATGTTGCTGGCCGAACTGAGCATTCCGGACCGGTTCGGCAGCCGCACCTACCGGATCCGTGCCGTATTGGGGCGGATCATCCCGGTGGTGGCGATGCTGATCCTCGGCCTCCTCGTGGCGGCCCTGGCGTCCACCATCCTGCCCCCGCGCGAGGTCGCCGGGGTACTGGTCCTGATCGGTATCGGCCTGGTCTGGCTGCTCTGGCGGGTGCTGGTGCAGGTGCATGCCCGCCTGCAGGCGGCCCTGCGGGATACCCTGGAAAAACCGGGTCCGGGGCACGATGAGTGACCCAATCGTCATTCCGTTGAAAGGTTGCTGAACTTTTAGTGTGAAACCTTGTCTCTCGCCACGTCATTGCAAGCAAGGCGCGAAGCACCGCACAATGGCGTTTCAACCTCCACACGGAGGTGTACCGGCGGCGTCGCCGAATCTTTCCAAGAGAGGGAATACCGAATGAAGCAATTTTTGCGTCCCACGATGACGGCCGTCGCCCTGGCGGTTGCGCTGGGTACCGCCGCGGGCGCATCTGCCCAGGCAGCCAAGCCGGCTGCTGCTGGTGCGGGCACCGTTGATAAGCAGAAGGCCAGCTACGTCGTGGGTTGGGACCTTGCAAGCTCCCTGCCGCCGCTCGTCGCGAAGGAAGTGGATGCCGCTACGGTCGCCAAGGCCCTGCAGGCTGCCCTTTCCGGCCAGAAGCCGACCATGACCGAAGCCGAAGCCAAGACGGTCCGCGAAGCCTTCGTGGCCCAGCTGAAGGTCAAGGCCGAAGCCGAGTACAACAAGGTCGCTGCCCAGAACAAGCAGGAAGGCGACGCATTCCTGGCCAAGAACAAGACCGCCGCTGGCGTGAAGGTCACGGCTTCGGGCCTGCAGTACACCGTCGTCCAGGCAGGTACCGGCGCACGTCCGGGCCCGAACGACCAGGTCTCGATCAACTACACCGGTACGTTCGTGAACGGCGAGAAGTTCGATGCTTCGGCCGACCACCAGCCCGCCGGCCCGGCCAACATCCCGCTCCAGGCGGTCATCCCGGGTTTCCGTGAAGGCCTGCAGCTGATGCAGACCGGCGGCAAGTACAAGCTCTTCATCCCGTCGAACATCGCTTACGGCGCCAAGCCGGAAAACGGCTTCCCGCCGAACGCGACGATCATCTTCGACGTCGAACTGCTCAAGACGGGTCCGGCTCCGGCCGGCGGTCCTGGCGGTCCGGGTGGCGCAGCGCCGGGCGGCAAGTAAGCCCTCGCCCCACCGGTAGAAAAATGAAAGGGCGCGGAGCGATCCGCKCCCTTTTTCTTTGCCTGCGCGCCGGCCGGGACTACAATCGACCGTTACGACAGCGGGCGCTGATGTCCCTGGGAGTTCCATGAAAGTCACGATCTTCGGCACCGGCTACGTCGGTCTCGTTACCGGCACCTGCCTTGCGGAGATGGGCAACCATGTCGTTTGCGTGGACGTCGACGCGGGTAAGGTCGATCGMCTGAAGGCTGGCGACATCCCGATCTACGAGCCGGGTCTGGAGCCGATGGTCGTCCGCAACCATGGGGACGGGCGCCTGGACTTCACGACCGATGCCGTCCCGGCCGTGGGGCACGGCGAGGTGGTCTTCATTGCCGTTGGCACGCCGCCGGACGAAGACGGCAGCGCGGATCTCCAGTATGTGCTTGCCGTGGCGAAAACCATCGGCGACAACATCGACCGTTATACGGTCGTGGTGAACAAGTCGACCGTACCCGTCGGCACTGCCGACCGTGTGCGCGAGGCGGTCCTGGCGCGCCTCCAGGCCCGTGGTGTGGACGTGCCGTTCGATGTCGTTTCCAATCCCGAATTTCTCAAGGAAGGCGATGCGGTCGAAGACTGCATGCGTCCTGACCGGATCATCGTCGGCGCGTCGAGCCCCAAAGCGATCGCCGTGTTGCGCAAGCTGTACGCGCCGTTCAACCGCAACCACGACCGCATGGTCGTGATGGACGAACGCTCGGCCGAGCTCACGAAGTACGCCGCCAACGCGATGCTCGCGACCAAGATCAGCTTCATGAACGAGATCGCAAACATCGCCGAGCACGTCGGCGCGGACGTGGAGCTCGTGCGTCAGGGCATCGGTGCGGATCCGCGCATTGGCTATCACTTCATTTATCCCGGCGCCGGCTACGGTGGCTCGTGTTTCCCGAAAGATGTGCAGGCACTCGCGCGCACGGCACACGCGGTCGGCTATGACGCGCGCTTGCTCGACGCGGTGGAGGCGGTCAACGATGCGCAGAAGTCGCGCCTGTTCGCGCTGGTGTCGCGTCACTTCGGCGGTGAACTGAAAGGGCGCACCATTGCGCTGTGGGGTCTGGCCTTCAAGCCGAATACGGACGACATGCGCGAAGCGTCGAGTCGTCGCCTGATGGAGCAGCTCTGGGAGGCGGGTGCCCATGTCAGGGCATTCGATCCGGAGGCGGCAGAGGAGACCCGCCGCATTTACGGCGAACGTGCTGACCTTCAACTGGTCGGGCGTCCGTACGAGGCGATCGACGGCGCCGATGCGCTGATGATCGTCACCGAATGGAAGGCGTTCCGTGCCCCGGACTTCGCGCGCGTCAAGTCGCTGCTTAAGACTGCGGTGATTTTCGATGGCCGCAATCTCTACGATCCGGCAGCCGTCGAGGAAGCGGGCATCGCCTATTACGGCATCGGTCGCGGCCGGAGCCTGGTGGGTCGCCACGATGACTGACACCAACGACCGCCTGATCGAACTCGAGATGCGTCTGGCTTTCATCGACGACACCGTGAACGGACTGTCGTCGGCGGATACCGAGATATCCCGACGGTTGGACCGACTGGAGAGGGCATTGCGCGACCTGCGCTCCGACCTCATGAACATGCGTGCGGGGCTCGGCAGCGAAGCTGCCAACGAGCCCCCGCCGCCGCATTACTAAAGCAACCGAACGAGCCTTACCGATCATGGCAGAGTCCCTGCGCGACCAGTTATTGAAGAGCGGCCTCGTCAAGGAGGTCCGCGAAGAGAAAAGGGCGTCCGCACCGCCGCGACAAGGTGGTGCCGATACCGGCAAGGGCGGACGCCCGTCCGCCGGGAGCGGCCAGCCCTACGCGGGCAACAGTCCGCGTCAGGGCGCGAAACCGCCGCAGGGTGGTCGGCCGCCGCAGGGTGGCAAGCCGCAGCAAGGTGGCCGTCCGCAGCAAGGCAACCGACCCCAGGGCGGTGGGCGACCTCAGCAGGGCGCCAAGCCGGGCGCTGACGGACAGCCGCGTCCGCCGCGCAAGGATGGCGAGATCGATCTGGCCAAGGCCTACGCCATCCGCGCGCAGACCGATGCCACCGAGCGTCGCCGTATCGAAGCCGAGGCGGCTGAGGTGGCCCGACTGCGCAAGGAGAAGAAGCGGAAAGTCGAGGAGCTTCTCAAGGGCAAGGCCCTTAACCTCGCCGATGCCGACCAGGTTCGTCATTTCCCGTACGGCGAAAAGATCCGTCGTGTCCATGTGGACGCCGCTCAGCTGGTCGCGATCAACGCGGGCGAGCTTGGCGTCGTGCAACAGGGTGGTCGTTACCTTGTCGTGGACAAGGCAGTAATCGCGGAGCTGCAGGTGCTGGCCCCGGAGTTCATCGCGCTGCTCGTCGATCCGAACGCCGTGAGCGAGTCGGATGATGGCGTGCCAGACGATTTGATGTGGTGAGGGATCGCCGATGAATCGGCGCCTGCCAAGCTAGCCTCGCCCTGCCTGGTAGGAGCCGAGTCATCGGCGATGCTCTTCCTCGATCGGTAAAGCATCGCCGATAAATCGGCTCCTACATGGCTTAGGCTGCAGGCTGAGTCAGTTCCGGGTTATCCCAGCCTTCCTTCTTCGCGAAGCGCGCACCGTGCTTCGCTTCGAGCTTTGCCAGCCGTTCGCGCACCGCGGCCACGCCTTCGGTGCGCGTGTACTGGATCGGGCCACCACGGAACGGCGCGAAGCCGGTGCCGAAGATGACGCCAGCGTCGAGCAAGTCGGCGTCGTCGACCACGCCTTCAGCCAGGCAGGCGATGGCTTCGTTGACCATCGGCAGGATCATGCGGTCCTGGATGTCGGCCGGCGGCACATAGTCGGGGTCCACTTCGGGTTTATCCGGCTTGCCTTCCTTCCATACGTACAGGCCTTCGCCGTCCTTCTTGCCGCGCTTGTTCGCAGCGATTTTTTCTTCCAGGCCGTGCGGAATTTCCAGGCCGAGGAACGGGGCGAGTTCCTTGCCGACCGACGCGCATACGTCGAGGCCGACCGTGTCGGCCAGTTCGATCGGGCCCATCGGCATGCCGAATTTCTTCGCTTCGCGATCGAGCACGGGGCCGGGTACACCTTCGTTGTAAAGGCGCATCGCCTCCATCAGGTACGGCATGAGGATACGGTTGACCAGGAAGCCCGGCGTGCCCTTGACCGGCACCGGCAACTTGCCGATGGCCTTGCAGAACGCGAGTGCACGCTTTTCGATGGCCGGATCCAGCGCATCGTGGCGCACGACCTCCACCAGCGGCATCTGCGCCACGGGATTGAAGAAGTGCAGGCCGAGGAATCGCTGCGGTGCCTTCAGCCCCTTGCGTAGTTCGTCGAGCGGAATCGACGAGGTATTACTGGCAAGGATCTCATCGGCCTGGAATTGCGGCTCGATGATCGCGTACAGCGCGTGCTTGGCTTCCGGATTCTCGAAGATGGCTTCGATGGCGAGGTCGGCATCGGCCACGCCCTTGCCATCGACATCTGCACGCAGGCGGCCCACGGCCGCGTCGACCTTGGCCGGTGCCTTGAGTTTCTTTTCGAACAGCGTGCGTGCGCGGTTGATTGCGGGTTCGATGAAGCGGAGCTCACGATCCTGCAGGGTGACATCGAAGCCCTTGAGGGCGGACCAGGCGGCGATATCGCCACCCATGGTGCCGGCACCGACGACGTGCACGTGCTTGATGCCGTGGTCCGTGCCGCCACCGAGACTCTTCAGGCGTTCCTGCAGGAAGAAGATGCGAATGAGGTTATGCGCGGTCGGCGTGGTGGCCAGTTTCGCTACGGACTTCGCTTCGAGCTTGAGCCGCTGCTGGATGCTGGAGCCTCCGCGCGCCCAGGTATCGATCAGCGCGAACGGGGCCGGGTAATGCTCCTTGCGTACCTTGGCCGCGGTTTGCTTGCGAACCATGGGTGCCAGGATGGCACGCGCCGGAAGGGTGTTGGTCGCCCACGCCTTGGCGCGTTGGGCGAACGGACGCTGGTGCGGCCGTTTGATCAGATGGCGTGCCTCGGCCAGCAGTTCGTCCGCGCGGGCAAGCCGGTCGACCAGGCCGACGGCCTTCGCGCGACGTGCGTTGAAGGGCTTGCCGGTGAGCATCGCGGGGAGGGCATCGGGTGCGCCGATCAGGCGCGGCAGGCGGGCAGTGCCGCCCCAGCCCGGGTGGATGCCGAGCATCACCTCAGGCAGGCCGATCTTCGTTGCCTCGTCGTCCACCGCGATGCGTTGGCGACAGGCGAGGGCGAGTTCCGTGCCACCGCCCATGCAGGCGCCATGGATCGCCGCCACGGTCGGGCAGGACAGGCGGGCGAGGTTCTCGAACACCCGCTGGCCGTTCTCGATGTTGGCCAGGACGGTGCCGGTCTGGGCATATTCGACGAATTCGCGGATATCGGCGCCCACGGCGAAGCCCGAAGGCTTTGCCGAGTGGATGACGACGCCCCGCGGATTCTCGATGGCCAGGCGCTCGACGATCGTGTCGAGTTCATCGAGCACCTCGCGCGACAGGGCGTTGGCGCTCGCACCCTCGCGGTCGAAGGTGAGCACGACGATGCCGTCGTCGCCCACGTTGGTCTTCCAGTGCTTGAATCGGAGTCCTTCGAACATGGCAGGCAGTACGCTGGCGAATGAGCGCATCACCATACCTTCCTGTCGGGCCGAATGCGAGATACCCCGGCGTATGGTGTGCGATCCCTAGCGTACTCCCCCGTATTGGGCCGATACTTCGCGCCACTGCCGCCGATGTGTCGCCCATGCCTGCCGACCCCCATGTAGGAACCGATGTCTTCGACCGCATTCTGTCCGCGTCGGGACCGTTGGTCGCGTTGCAGACCGGCGACACCAACCAGCTGATCGATCAGTTCCGCCTGGTCGCGCGGCGGACGGGGCAGGCTGTGTACCTGTGGCGCCACGCCGAGGGCCTGGCCAGCCTGCGCGACGCGCAGATGCGCGTGCCCGGTTGTACGCGGCTGGGCGATGCCCTGCGTTATATCTCGCAGAGCCTGCATTTCGG
>NZ_JBFUJE010000178.1:0-7608 GCF_056401535.1 Luteibacter sp. P4_E6
GTGTAACCGAGACGATGCGGATTGTGCGTCGCGCCATGAAACGGATTGTTGGTGGTGACCCCGAGCGCGCCTTCGTCCATGTTGGTCTTACCCAACAACACCGCGCCCGAGGCACGTAAGCGCGCGACGATGTGCGCGTCCTGATCCGGGATCGCGCTGCGCCGCCGCATGCCGACCCGCGTGGGCACGCCGGCGACATCGAAGTTGTCCTTGATCGCGATGGGGATACCGTCGAGGCGACCGATGACGCCGTCACGACGACGGCGGTCGGCGGCGAGGGCCTGCTCCTGGATAAGGGGTGCACTGAAGTCGACGAAGGCATTCAGTCGCGGATTCAGCCGCTCAATGGCGTTCTGGTAAGCATCCGAAAGGGCCTGGGGCTGGACCCTTCCAATCGCCAGCCAGTGCAGGATCTGCAGTAGCGTGGCGCGGCGCATGTCGGTGTCAGCCACCGGCGGCATCGTATTCATGAACTCTCCTTGCGCATGGTCCCGATTATGAACGCGCAATGTGAACATCATGCAAGTCAGACTGTTTGAAACGGCGATTTGCCCGCGCGCGGGGGAAGCCGGACAATGACGGGTTGATCCCTGAAGCCAGCCAAGATTGAGTGAGCCAGCCATGAGCGAACGCGAAACCATGGAATACGACCTCGTCGTCGTCGGAGCCGGCCCTGCCGGCCTGGCGTTCGCGATGCGTACGAAACAGCTCAATCCGGAGATCACGGTCTGCGTGATCGAGAAGGCCTCGACGATCGGTGCACAGATCCTGTCCGGCGCCGTGATCGAGACCGCGCCGCTGGATCGCCTGCTGCCCGAATGGCGCAGCAACCCGCCGCCGGTATGCGTACCGGTGACGAAGGACGAATTCTGGCTGCTGCGCGATCACGCGTCGGGCACCAAGGCGCCCGTGACGCCGCCGCAGATGAACAACCACGGCAACGTGATCGTCAGCCTCGGCGCGCTGTGCGCGTGGCTCGCACCGCAGGCCGAAGCCCTGGGTGTCGACGTGTTCCCGGGTTACGCCGCATCGGAGGCTTTGTTCGACGAAGCGGGCGCCGTGAACGGCGTGCGGATCGGCGACATGGGCGTGGCGCGTGACGGCACGCACAAGCCCGGCTTCACCGAAGGCATCGACATCCGCGCGAAGGTCACCGTGCTTGCCGAGGGTTGCCGCGGTCACATCAGCAAGTCGCTGATCAAGCATTTCGACCTGGACAAGGACAGCGATCCGCAGACTTACGGTATCGGCATCAAGGAACTCTGGCAGCTTCCGCCAGGTCGCGGCGAAGCGGGCAAGGTGGTGCACACGGCCGGCTGGCCGCTGGCCAACGACACCTATGGCGGCAGCTTCCTCTATCACCTGGACAAGGATCGCGTGGCGGTCGGCTTCGTCGTCGGCCTCGACTATCCGGATCCGAACTTCTCGCCCTTCGAGGCGTTCCAGCAGTTCAAGCACCATGCGAACGTTAAGGGCTTGCTCGAGGGCGGCACCATCGTTTCGGCCGGCGCCCGCGCCATCATCGAAGGCGGCTTTCAGTCGTTGCCGAAGGTGGAGATGCCCGGTGCCATCCTGATCGGCGATTCCGCCGGCCTCGTCAACGTGCCGAAGATCAAGGGCACCCACCAGGCCATCGCCTCAGGCATGCTCGCCGCCGAACACCTGGTCGCCAACACGCTGAATCCCGCCGGCTGGGACGCGAAACTGCGTGCCTCGGCCATCGCGAGCGAGCTGAAGAAGGTGCGCAACATCCGTCCCGGCTTCAACAAGGGCCTGTGGTTCGGCCTGATCAATGCGGCGTGGGAAACCGTCACCGGGGGCCGTTCGCCGTGGACGATGAAGAATCACGCCGACTGGTCATCGCTGGACAAGCTGGGCCAGCACGAAGCGTCCAATAAAGATTACGTGGACCGGACGCTCGCGCCGCGCGATCGCCTGGCCAGCGTGTACTTCGCCGCCACCGAGCATGACGAGGACCAGCCGGTGCACCTGAAGGTGGCCGATACGTCCATCTGCATCGATCGCTGCACCACCGAATACGGCAATCCCTGCGAAAAGTTCTGCCCCGCGGGTGTCTACGAAATCGTCCAGGACGAGGCCGGCAAGCGCCTGCAGATCAACTCGGCGAACTGCGTGCATTGCAAGACGTGTGACATCAAGGATCCGTACCAGATCATCACCTGGGTGACGCCGGAAGGCGGTTCGGGTCCGAACTACCAGAACCTCTGACGACGTGTCCGGCAAGATCACCTGGCGTTACCGCCGAGCCGTTTCCATCGCGCAGCGCCTTCGCTCAAGCGTTGCCCTGCGCGGATGGCGTGGGACGATCTCACGCATCTCGCAGGAGTTCGCCACGCGACCGGAAGTAGACGATTCGCTCAGTCTGCTTCCGCTGGAGGTGACCTTCGAGCCGTTCGATGTCCCATCGAGCGAATCACCCCGGCTATCGATCGTCATTCCGGTCTACGGCAAGCTCGAATACACGCTGGCCTGCCTGCGTTCGATCGTTGCGAATCCGCCCACGGATGCCTTTGAAGTCATCGTGGTGGACGATGCATCGCCGGACGATAGCGCAGGGACGTTGGCGAAGGTGTCGGGTATTCGTCTTCTGCGCAACGCGACGAACCTCGGCTTTGTCGGCAGCTGCAATGCTGGCGCCGCGGCCGCCACCGGCGAATTCCTGATCTTCCTCAACAACGATACCCAGGTGATGCCCGGCTGGAGCGAGGAGCTGCTTCGCTGCTTCGCGTTGCGTGCCGATTGCGGCATAGCCGGGAGCCAGCTGGTTTATCCGGACGGTCGTCTGCAGGAGGCCGGAGCCTGGGTGTTCGCCGATGCCTCGGCGTGGAACATCGGGCGCTTCGATTCACGCAGTGATCCCGCCGTGCGCTACGCGCGCAAGGTGGATTACGTGTCGGGGGCGTCGCTCGCGATTCGCCGGCACGTCTTCGCTGAGCTCGGTGGCTTCGACCTGCGCTTCGCGCCCGGTTACTACGAAGATACCGACCTCGCCTTTGCCGCGCGCGCGGCGGGCTATTCGGTCTGGTACGTACCGACCAGCGTCGTGGTGCACGCCGAAGGCATCAGCTCCGCAGGCAACATGGAAACCGGCATGAAGCGGTTCCAGGCGATCAACCAGGTGAAGTTCGCCGACAAGTGGCGCACGGCCCTGGCCGCCCAGCCGGCGATGGGCACCGCGCTCGCCCTGGTGGCGAAAGCGAAGCGACGCGGCACCATCCTTGTCGTGGATGTGGCTACGCCGGATGCATCGCGCGATGCGGGTTCGATGCGACTGATATCGATGATGCGAATTCTCGTCGAGGACGGCTGGCACGTCGTCTTCGCACCGGACGATGGCCGCGCTGACGATGAGGCGATCCGCGAACTGGGCCGCCTCGGCGTCGAGGTGATCGCCCGTCCCTGGGTGGACGGCGTTCCGTCGTGGCTGACACGTTTTGCCGACGACCTGCATGCGGCCATCCTCAGCCGGCACATGGTCGCCGCGCAGTACGCGAGCTTCGTTCGCCGGCATGCGCCACAGGCGAAGGTGATCTTCGATACGGTGGATCTGCATTTTCTGCGCGAAGAACGTGGCGCAGAGCGCGCCGGCAATGCATCGTTGGCACGCCAGGCGGCGACGACGCGGGAGCAGGAGCTGAAGTTGATCGCGGAGGCGAATATCACGTTCGTCGTGAGCGACTACGAACGCGATTTGCTGAGCCGACTGATGCCGAGCGCGAATGTCGACCTGCTTTCGACGATCCAGGAGGTCCATGGGCGGACCGGGGGCCACGCCGGGCGCCGTGATCTCCTGTTCATTGGCGGGTTCGGCCATCCGCCGAATGCGGATGCGATCAACTGGATGGCGTCGGAGATTCTGCCCGTGCTTCGGCGTGCGGTACCCGGTGCAAATATCCTGGTTGCTGGCGATGTGCCAGAGGGTAACCGCCGCCTATTATCAGAGGCGGGRCTGCAAATGCTGGGTCGCGTGCCCAATCTGGAGCCACTGATGTCTTCGTCCCTTGCGTCGATCGCGCCACTTAGATTCGGAGCCGGGGTCAAGGGCAAGATCAACATGGCGATGAGTCATGGCCTGCCGGTCATCGGGACCACGGTGGCCGTCGAAGGCATGCGGCTGGAAGACGGTACGGACGTTCTTGTCGCGGACACGGCCGACGCCATTGCGGCTGCCTACCTGCGGCTTTCCGAATCTGAAGCGCTCTGGGCCTCCCTTTCCGACCATGCGATCGAAAATGTGCGGGCGCATTTCTCCGCCGATGCGGCGCGCGGAGCGCTTCGCCGTGCGCTGGACTGAGACGCGCCTGAGGCGGGGCTTGCGGCCCAACGGCCCCTTGTCGTTTAGGTGTGAAGAGATTCGATCCCGCGCCGCGTCAAACGCAGGTACGAAGATTCGTTAGAATATGCGGTCAATTCCAGAGCTCCCCGGCGACCGGCCGGGGGCCCACTCGAACAGGAACCGCGAATGAAGATTCTGGTCGGCTACAAGCGCGTCGTGGACTACAACGTCCGCATCCAGGTGAAGCCTGACGGCACCGGCGTGGTCACGGACGGCGTCAAGCTCTCCGCCAACCCGTTCGACGATATCGCCCTCGAAGAGGCCTTGCGCCTGCGCGAGAAAGGGGTGGCCGAGGAAGTCATCGTGGTCGRCATCGGCCCGGCCGACCTCACAGCCCACCTGCGCAACGGCCTGGCCATGGGTGCCAATCGCGCCATCCACGTGCAGACCGCCGATGCCGTCTCGCCACTGACCGCCGCCCGCACCTTTCTCAAGCTCATTGAGAAAGAGCAGCCCGGCCTGGTGATCCTGGGCAARCAGGCKATCGAYGACGATKCSAACCAGACCGGCCAGATGCTGGCGGCCCTGTGGGACCGCCCCCAGGCCACGTTCGCCGGCAAGGTGGAGATCGCCGACGGCAAAGCCACGGTAACCCGTGAAGTGGACGCCGGCCTCGAGACCATCGAAGCCGACCTGCCCGCCGTGATCACCACGGATCTGCGCCTGAACGAGCCGCGCTTCATCAAGCTGCCGGACATCATGAAGGCCAAGGCCAAGCCGATCGACGTGATCGAGCTGGGTTCACTGGGCATCGATGCCGCCGACCACATCAAGACCACCCACTACGCCGCCCCGGCCAAGCGCAGCAAGGGTGTCATGGTGAAGGACGCCGCCGAGCTCGTCGCGGCCCTCAAGCAGAAGGGCCTGCTGTAAAGCAGCCGACCGGAGAATTCACATGTCCAAGATCCTCGTCATCGCCGAACACCTCGACGGCAAGCTCAATGGCGCCACGGCTCGCGCCGTCAGCGCCGCGGTTGCCGTCAAGCCGGAATCCATCGACGTCATCGTCCTGTCCGACGCACCCGACGCGGTCGCCGCCGAAGCCGCGAAGATCGATGGCGTCAGCAAGGTGCTGACCGTGGCCCGCGCCGAGAATGCCCATGCCCTGGCCGCCATCCTCGCACCGCAGATCGCCAAGGCGGCCGCCGGCTACTCCCACGTATTCGCTCCCTCGACCACCTTCGGCAAGGACCTCGCCCCGCGCGTGGCCGCCCTGCTCGGCGTGTCGCAGGTGAGTGACGTGATGAGCGTGGAAGGTGCGCACAGCTTCAAGCGCCCGATCTACGCCGGCAACGCCATCATTACCGTGGAAGTGGATGCCGCCTCGACCGTCGTCGCCACCATCCGCACGGCTTCCTGGCCTGCAGCGGCCTCGAACGGCTCCGCCCCCGTGGAAGCCCTGACCGTCGATGTCGCCCTGCCCTCGCACACGCGCTTCGTGAACCTGCAGCAGGGCAAGAGTGACCGCCCGGATCTTCAGGGCGCTGCCAAGGTGGTCAGCGGTGGTCGTGGCGTGGGCTCGAAGGAGAACTTCGACATCATCTACAAGTTCGCCGACAAGATCGGTGCAGGCGTCGGCGCGTCGCGTGCCGCCGTCGATGCCGGGTATTGCCCGAACGAGATGCAGGTCGGCCAGACCGGCAAGATCATCGCGCCGGAGCTCTACATGGCTATCGGTATCTCGGGAGCGATCCAGCATCTCACGGGCATCAAGGATGCCGGCACGATCGTCGCTATCAACAAGGACGGCGAGGCACCGATCTTCGAGATTGCGGACATCGGTCTGGTGGGGGATCTGTTCAAGATCCTTCCGGAGCTGGAAGCCGCGCTGGGGTAACGAGACGGGCCGGCCCTCGCGCCGGCCCGTACTCCAGGGAACAAGGATATGAAGGAGGCGCAATGGCCATTTCACAGGCGCTGAGCACACTCGTACGCTCGCCGCTCGACAGCGCGCGTTTCGGTCTTGAGGTTTACCGAGGCCACATTCCAGCAGACCGGGTGAGCGGCCTGTGGGAAGAGATCGTTTCCGTCGCGGCGGACATTGCGATCTTCCGCGTGCCAGCTCATGACATTTCGGCGATGCGCCACTACACCGGCCCTCGTAATTCGCTTATTCACGCCGACACGCTTGTCTATTATGACTGCCCACTCGATGCATCAGCGCTCACCCCACTGGGACGGGAGATTCACCAATATCGTGTAGCGACGGCTTCGGATGAAGCGGAACTTCGTGCTGTGACGGAGCAAGTGTTCGAACACTATCAAAATCACTACCACGCAAACCCGAACTTCGACGCCTCGGACATCCTGAGTGGTTATGCGGAATGGGCAGCCGGCCATTTGCAGCCCCATCGGCAGGTACGTACGTGGGTCGCAACCGAGAATGATCGCATCGTCGGGTTCATTTGTTGCACATTCGATGAGCGCCAGAAAACAGCCGAGATCGTACTCAACGGCGTACTGCGCGCGCACGGTGGTAAAGGTGTCTATGCCGACCTCGTTCGACTGGCCAAGCAACACTTCGCAGAGATGGGGTTGGCTTCGATTCGCGTATCGACCCAAGTGGGTAATTACGCTGTCCAACGGGTGTGGAACCGCGAAGCCTTTCGCCTTGTCGAGGCCTACGACACCTGGCACGCCAACGCGTTCCTCACCAGCGATGCAAGAAAGTCCAAATAGCTGGCGCGAAAGCGCAGCAAGGAAAGAAACATGGGTCCAAACCTAAAGATCTCAGTCGTCTCACCGGTGTATTGTTGCGCCACATGCTTGGCGGACTTGCATGCCCGCGTAGCAGCCACAGTGGAAAAAATCACCAGCGACTACGAAGTTATCTTGGTCTGCGACGCCAGCCCTGACGACTCGTGGCCCGTCATCGAAGCCTTGGCAAAAAAGGACCCGCGTGTGCGCGGCGTCTTGCTGTCGCGAAACTTCGGACAACACTACGCCATCACCGCGGGCCTTGACCAAGCACGTGGTGAGTGGATCGTCGTCATGGACTGCGACCTTCAGGATCGGCCCGAAGAAATTACCCGCCTTTACGACGCAGCCCAGCAGGGGTTTGATGTCGTGTTCGGTGCGCGGGTGGAGCGCAAAGACAGCTTTCTGAAGCGACTGGGATCCAAAGCTTTCTACGGCTTACTGAATTACCTGAGCGACGCCAACCACGATGCACGTACCGCTAACTTCGGAATTTTCCATCGCCGCGTGATCGACGTTCTGCGCTCGATGCCCGAGCCAAATCGAGCCTTCCC
>NZ_JBFUJE010000179.1:0-7594 GCF_056401535.1 Luteibacter sp. P4_E6
CCGAAGAGATGGTGCTCGACCCGCGCTACGGCGCGTTCGTCAACCACGATCTGGCCGAGTACCACATACCCGTGAATGCGGATATCGGCCCGATGGAAGCGATCTTCCTGCCCGAACTCGACGACAACGCCAATCCGCTGAAGATCAAGGGGCTGGGCGAAGTAGGCATCTCAGGAGCGGGGGCATGCATCGCCAACGCCGTATACAACGCGTGTGGTGTTCGCATCCGCGACTATCCGCTGACGCTGGACAAGGTACTTGCCGGCATGACCTAAACCCATGAAAGGTTTTTCGCCGCCACGAGGTCATACTGTGTATCACCGGCCTCGGGAGTCACGCCATGACCACAAGCCTCGTCTACCGACATCGCTGGCCCGTGCGGCTAATGCACTGGATCAACGCCATCTGCCTGCTAGCGCTCCTGGGCAGCGGTCTGCAGATATTCAACGCGCACCCTTCGCTCTCCTGGGGCAACCGTTCCGATCCTGGTAAAGAGCTCCTGGCCCTGCGCTCTGGCCAGGATGCGGCGGGTAACGTTCAGGGGATGGCTGTCGTCGGTGGCCACGCTTTCGACACCACCGGCGTTTTGGGCGCATCCAAGGTCAACGGCAAATGGACCTCGAGGGGTTTCCCCACCTGGGCGACGATTCCTGGCCCAGGCTGGCTGGCCATGGGACGACGTTGGCATTTCTTCTTCGCGTGGCTGTTCGTGCTCAACGGGCTCGCCTATGTCGGATGGTCGCTGGCCAGCCGACATCTTTCCCGCGATCTCGTACCCGATCGTCGCGACTGGCGCGGTATCGGGCGCTCCATTGTCGACCACCTGCGATTTCGCCATCCCCAGGGGGAAGAGGCGCTGCGCTACAACATCCTGCAGCGCCTGGCCTACCTTGTGGCCATTTTCGTCTTCGGCGGCGGGATCGTTCTGATGGGGTTACTGATGTCACCACGCATGGACGCTGTGCTGGGCGGCCTGGTTGAGGCCGTCGGCGGGCGGCAGTCGGCGCGGACCATCCATTTCTTCATCGCAATGGGGTTCATCGCCTTCGTCGTCGTCCATGTCATCGAAGTGTTGATCAGCGGCCCCCTCAATCAGCTGCGCGGCATGATCACCGGCTGGTATCGCATTCACAGTGACCGTCACGAGGAAGATCGCCATGGGTAACCGTCGTGGATTCCTGCGCACTGCCCTTCTGGCACTCGGTGGCGCCTCGCTTGCCGCCTGCGACCGGATATCGGAAAGCGAGACCGGCCCCCGCATCCTGGATAGCGCCGAGGCGGTCAACCGCCGCGTTCAACGCTTTCTTTCGCCGTCGAAGGCGCTCGCCCGCGAATACCCCGAGTCCGAGATTTCAGCGGTATTCAAGCCCAACGGCACGTTGATGCCGGACACGCCCCTTTACCAGGGATTGATGAAGGGCGACTTCGCCGACTACCGCCTCGAGGTCGACGGCCTGGTAGACGTACCCTCCCGCCTGTCGATCGCCGATCTCCAGGCGCTCGGCACGCGAACCCAGATCACCCGACACGACTGCGTCGAAGGCTGGAGCGCCATCGGCAAGTGGACGGGTACGCCGCTGGCCGCCTTGCTCGACCACGTGAAGCCGCGCCCCACAGCGCGCTATGTCGTCTTCCATTGCTTCGACGACATGGAGGAAGACACTCCCTACTACGAGAGCGTCGACCTCGAAGAAGCCCGACATCCGCAAACACTGCTCGCCTACGGCATGAACGGCGGACCGCTTCCGGTCGCCCATGGCGCGCCGCTGCGGCTGCGCGTCGAGCGGCAACTGGGCTATAAACACGCGAAATACATCCGCCGGATCGAAGTGGTGGCCTCGTTCGCGGACGTCGGCGACGGCAACGGCGGTTACTGGGAAGACAACGGTTACGAGTGGTATGCAGGCATCTGATTCGCCGTTTTTCCGCAGTGCGTCACATGGGACCGTAAAAAAAGGGCTCCAAATGCAAAAAATCTTTGCAAACCCTATTTTCAGCGGGCCCAAGCAACGCTAGAGTGAGTCGCCCGCTGGGCATCGGCCGGAAAGGCCGCCTCATTCGATTCAGTGACAAGGATAACCATGGCCACGACCAAAAAAACGGCGGCGAAGAAGGCTGCCAAGGCTCCCGCCAAGGCTGCCGTGAAGGCTGCAAAGGCCCCGGCCGCACTCAAGCCGATCAAGGATCCGCTTTCGAAGTCCACGCTCGTCTCGCACATCGTCGAGCAGAGCGGCATTGACAGCAAGAGTGTGAAGGCCGTGYTGGCTTCGCTCGAAGGCGCGATCTCCGCGTCGGTCCACAAGAAGGGTGCTGGCACGTTCACGCTGCCCGGCCTGCTGAAGATCACCTCCGTTGCCGTCGCTGCCAAGCCGAAGCGCAAGGGCAAGGATCCGTTCACGGGTGAAGAGCGCTGGTTCGCAGCCAAGCCCGCCTCGGTCAAGGTCAAGGTCCGTCCGCTCAAGAAGCTCAAGGACGCGGCAGCCTGATCTTTCGCGGGGGCTGAGGCCACCGCGTTCGACGAGGTACCCGAAAGCCCCTGCCTTACGGCGGGGGCTTTTTTCGTGGCCCCTGCCAGATGTCATGCTTGACTACACGTGTCGCCAGGCGCACGCTGCCTACATCTGTAGTCAGGAGCGGCGGCATGAGCAGGAAAACCATCGGCGACCAGGAACTCGCCTTGCTTCAATACATCGGCGAGGCGCCCAAAAGCACGGTGGCGGAAGTCTGTGCCGGCTATGGCGAACCCCGCGGGCTCGCACGCTCTACCGTACTGACGATGATGGAACGGCTTCGCGCGAAGGGCTATCTCGGCCGCCGCAAGCTCGACGGCAGCTTCCGCTATAGCGCCACCAATGAATCCGGTGAGGTGATGAGCGGCGCGGTAGCCCGCTTCGTCGAAAAAACCCTGCAAGGCTCCGTCTCGCCTTTCGTCGCATGGATGTCCGAACGCGGACAGGTGAGCGATACCGAACTGGCCGAGCTCGAGGCACTGGTCGACACACTGCAGTCTCGCCGGAAGGGCCGCTGACATGGATGCCGTCCTCGACACCCTGCTCTCTCGCCTGGCGCACGCTTCCGTACAGGCTCTCCTGCTCGCTGCCATCGTCTATGCGGTGTGCCGGGCCGTGCCATCGCTTTCTGCCGCGGCGCGTAGCACGCTGTGGTGGCTGCTCGGTGCGCAGCTCATCGCCGGCATCGCCTGCCCCACGCTGCTTGGCGTGCCGCTGCTTCCTGCCACCACTAACGGACCGGTCATGACCACGTCGGGCCTTGGTGACACCGGCCTTGCACCGGTTGCCATGGATACCGGCTGGACCTTCTCCTGGACGTACGCCCTCCTCGGCCTTTGGCTCCTCGCCGTCCTTGCCCAGTGTGCCGTCGCCGCCGTGCGCTGGCATCGTCTGCACGGCGTGGTTGGCCGCGCCATGTCGCACGACGACGTCCGCGTGGAGACGCTGTGCGCGCGCCGTGCGCGTGAACTCGGCCTGCGCCGTTCGCCTCGCCTGGCGGTTTCCGACGAAGTCGACTCACCCCAGGTGATCGGCCTCTGGCGTCCGACCATCCTGCTGCCGCTGGAAGATCGCCTGGGTGACGATGAGCTCGACATGGCCCTCATGCACGAGCTGGCACACGTCCGTCGTGGCGACCTGATGCTCGGCTGGATCCCGGCGGCGGCCCGCACACTTTTCTTCTTCCACCCCCTGGTGCACTACGCGGTGCGTGAGTACGCGTTGTGCCGTGAAGCTGCGTGCGACGCCCTTGTCGTATCGCGTGGCCGCCAGGCGCCGAAGAGCTATGGGCGCCTCCTGCTCCGCCTGGGCGTCACCCCGCATCCGCACCATGCCTTGCCGGGCGCCTCGCCCACCTTCCAGACCCTCAAAAGGAGACTCGACATGCTAGGTCACGCCACCGACGCGCCGCCGCGCATGCTCACCGTCTCGCTCGTGATCGCCATCGCCGCCATTGGGGTGATGCCCTGGCGCGTCGTTGCCGCAGACAGCGGCAGCAAACCCAGCGCTGTTTATGCCTCGGTCCCGCCGGTCCCGCCCGCCTCACCGGCTGCCCCCGCCGCACCCGCGGAATCCGCGCTGCCACCGTTACCTCCCGCACCGCCGGCACCTCCTGCCCCGATCCAGCCCGTGGAGGGACGCAACGGCCAACCCTCGCATGCCCTGGTCTTCTTCGGCGACGATGTCAGCGTGATCGATGGCAGCAGTCATGACATCCGCCGTGCCGAATCGCAGCGCAACGGTTCCGACGACTACGTGTGGTTCCGCAACGGCGACCAGGCCTGGGTGCTACGCGACCCGGCCTACGTGAAGCGCATCACCACCGCGCTCCAGCGCAGTGCGAAGTCAGCCGACATGGGYAAGATGAGCGCGGACAAACAAGCCGCGATGGATAGTCAGCAGGCCATGCTCAATGAACAGATGGCCAAGCTCGGCGAACGCCAGGCCGAACTCGCCGTCCAGGAGACCGACCCAAGCCGGCCGCGCGACCCCGGCGCCTATGCCGCTGGCCACGCCGCGCTGAGTCGCGAGCAGTCCGCCATCGCGCAGAAGATGGCCCAGATCGGCCAGCAGCGTGCGATGGRGGGCAAGACCCAGGCCGAATGGGGTCGTCGTCAGGCCGAAGCCGCGCGGCAGGCCACGAAGGAAGTGAATGACATCCTCGCCGAAGCCGTCCGCAATCACGTCGCCCAGGCTTCCCGCTGACGGAATCGACGCCCTCCGGTATGGTGAAACCCTTCACGCGTCCCCACGTGTTGAGTCTTTCCCTGTACCGGAGGCGTCATGCGACTTGAATCAGGCACGGTCATCGAGGCCCGTGCATTGCTGTTCGACATGGACGGCACGCTGATCGACTCGCGCGTCGTCGTCGAGAAAATCTGGAAACGCTGGTGCGATGAGAACGGCATCGACTGGCACGCCGTGCTGCCACGCCTGCACGGTGTGCGCATGATGGATTCGGTGAAGATGTTCGCCAAACCCGGCATGGATGTCGATGCCGTCTTCCAGCGCCTGTATCGCGAAGAGGTCGAGGATGTCGATGGCATCGTGCAGATCCCCGGTGCACACGCCCTCCTCGCTGCCCTGCCACCCGAAGCGTGGACCATCGTTACGTCGGCCGACACGGTGCTGGCCAAGGCCCGCCTGGGCGCCGCCGGCATCGTCCCGCCCCCGTTGATGGTCACCGGTGAGATCGTCACCAACGGCAAACCCGATCCCGAGGGTTACCTCCTCGGTGCGAAGCGCATGCACGCCGATCCGAAGGACACCCTGGTGTTCGAGGACGCCAAGGCCGGCATCGACGCGGGACTCGCCGCAGGCGCACGCGTCATCGCCATCGCCGGTGATCATCCGGAAGAGATTCCCGAGAACGTCGAATGGATCACCGACCTGACGGCGCTCCGTGTCGAGGGGGTCGTTGGTGGGAAGGTGCGTTTGCTTGTCGTCTGAACGATCCGGCGCCGTCTCTCTTGAAGGACAGCCGCTTTACGGCTCATGTATTGAGCGGCGTTCGCCGCCTCACGCTCGTGCTGTCGTGTGAGTCGCGGACGTTGAGGTTGCGTGTGGCAAATGCGCAACGCCGCTTCGTCGCTCAAGGTCTAATGAGCGACCAGGCCGTTTTCTGTAGGAGCCGCTTCAGCGGCGAACCCTCAGGTTGTCAGACGTGCGAACGAGGCCTTGTGGTGATTGGCCGGACGGTTGAACGCCCGCATGATGCGATGCAATGCCTCGTTCGCGAAGATTGCCGCTGAGGGTTCGCCGATGAAYCGGCTCCTTGTATCTTAGGGATGCCTTCCGTTGGGAGGTGCAGCAAGTGAGATCCCGGGGAGGCCGCCGGCTCCTGGAAGCAGAGTGATTCTGACTTCGATTGTAGAGTGGCCCCCCGCCTCATTGCCCACTGCGGAGAGTATCGAGAAGCCCACAAGGGACTTCGCATTACAAGGTCGCAGCGGCATCAAATGCGAGGTCGGGGAGCCGGGATCATTCTTGCGCTAACGCGCCGAGGATGAAAGTCATGACGGTATCAGTGGGTCTGGACGTGGCGGCGCGCAGCGTCGTCATGGCCGCGCATGAAGCAGGCGCGGCGGGCAAGGCCGTGGCTAAGGGCACCTTCGAGCAGACGCCGGCCGGCCATGCCCGGCTGGTCAAACAACTGCTCAAGCTGGCCCCAACCTATGTGGTGATGGAGGCCACCGGGATCTATCACCTGGATCTGGCCATTGCGCTGGATCGCGCCGGCTTACCGGTCTCGGTGATCAACCCGCGCAGCGCCAAGCGGTTCGCCCAATTGAAGCTCAAGGGCAGCAAGACCGATAGCATCGACGCCGGCCTGTTGGCCGACTACGGCCACGCCCTGCTACCGCCCCGCTGGTCGGCCCCCAGCATCGGCGACCTCGCCTTGCGCGATCTGGGACGGCAGATCAATCGCCTGACGGCCGATCGCACACGAGTGAAGAGTCGCCTGCATGCCTTGAACGCCAAACAGGACACCTACGCCTTGCTGCTCGAGGACGAAGCGGAGGCCATCGAGGCCTTGGACCGGCGCATCGAACGGCTGCGTGCAGCGATGCGCACGCTGATCGACGACGACCCGATCCGTCAGTCCCAGCTCAAGCACATGATTGCTGCACCGGGTGTGGCGGAGGTCTCGGCGATGGCTCTGTTGGCCGAACTGGCCATGTTGCCGACGACCATGAAAGCACCGCAGGTCAGCCGTCACGCGGGCCTGGACGTCTGCCTCAACCAGTCCGGCAGCAGTGTCCACGGCGCCTCACGCATCAGCAAAGGCGGCAACGCCTACCTACGTGCCGGAACCTACATGCCAGCCCTGGTCGCCGTCCGGCATGACCCCTTGGCCAAGGCCTTCTACGAGCAACTCGTCCGCCGTGGAAAGAAGAAGCGCCAAGCCCTCACGGCGGTCATGCGTAAGTACCTGACAGGCCTGTGGGCCTGTCTGCAGAACAACGAGAACTTCGATACCTCGAAGCTCTTCAGCCCTGAACACCTCAAGAACGCTTGACGGCCAAGAGAGTATCTACATGGAGCGGGTGGCGTCAGGTGGTGGCTCCGCGGGCACGAGCCAGGGCGGCGGCCAGAGCGGCACGGGAATAAGGTTTGTGCAGGAGTTCGACGTCGCTTGGGGCGCCCTTGCCGCCGTGTTGCTGGGCGGTGTAGCCGGAGGCCAACACCACGGCGACGGTGGGATAGTTCTCCCGCACGTGGCGGGCGAGGTCCAGGCCGTTGATCTCCCCGGGCATGATCACATCGCTGAAGACCACGTCGATGTCCGTGCGCTGGGCGAGGACGTCAAGCGCCTGGGCGGCGTCGGCAGCCTCGAGGGTCGTGTAGCCGAGTGCGCCCAGAAGGGCCACGGACACCTCGCGCACGTTGATGTCATCGTCCACGACAAGCACGCGTCCGTCGCCGGCGGCCGTGGGCGCCTGGGCCTCAGGCGAAGCGGCCGCCACCTCGTCGGTATAGGGCAGGCACAGGTCGATCGTGGTGCCCTGCCCCACTTCACTGGTAACGCTCACGAAGCCGCCCGATTGCCTCACGAAACCATAAACCTGGCTAAGACCCAGCCC
>NZ_JBFUJE010000180.1:0-7546 GCF_056401535.1 Luteibacter sp. P4_E6
GAGCGAGGTCGTGCCAAGCATTTCCAGCATGCCGATGACGCCATGCATCGGCGTGCGGATTTCATGGCTCATGGTGGCCAGGAACTGGCTCTTCGCCCGCGTGGCCGATTCGGCGACTTCCTTGGCCAAGGCCAGCTGGGTCGACTGTAGCCGTCGCTCGGAGACATCGATCCAGTAGCCGGTGAACTCGACGGTATCGGCGACGCGCCGGGGCACGGCGTGGGACGCCACCCAGCGCTCCGGTGACGTATCGCGAATGCGCATCTCCGCATGGATGGGTGTCAGGGACGCCGCCGCGCGCGCCACCTCGGCCATGAGCCCTGGCTGGTCGCGTCCGTCGATCTGCGCGAACGCGCTGCGTTCGTCATGGATGAACGTCTCGGCCGATACGCCGAAGATGGGTTCCGGATTGCCCCCTACGTAGACGAAGCCGATGCGCCCGTCCGGGTGATAACGAAATCGATAAACCACGGCGGGCATGTGCCGGGTCACATCGGCAAGCTGCGCTTCCGTATGCAGGCGGCGGCGTGTTTCACGTCGCAGGCGCAGGTACGCGTGGCTTACCAGGAGCAGCAACGCCAGAACGAGGGCCCCTGCTGGCCCGACCTTGCGCGCGATCTCCCGCCAGGATGTACCCCAGTGGTAGTCGGAGCGAAGCCAGGTGTTACGAATCGTCTGGCTACGGCGTTCGGGCAGGCGTGCGAACACGCGGTCGAGCAAAGGAATCAGTGGAGCGAATCGTTGGTCCACGGCCATCGACAGACCGGCATGCTCCCCGGTCGGGGCGGCGATCCTGAGTCGTGCCGGGTAGTCGCGCCGAATGAGGACTTCGGCCGTGGCGATGTCGCCCACGTAGGCGTCCACCTTGCCGGAAGCCACGGCGGACAGGCCTTCGGCCGTGGTGGAAACCGGCATGACGTCGGCCGTCGACATCGGCGCCACCGCGGCCGCCACCGCTCCCTGGGCAAGATTGGCCGCGACCCGGTGCCCACCCAGATCATCCGGGCCCGTGACCAGGAAGCCGTGCTCCCGAGTGACGATCACGACCGGCAGATCGAGATAGGGCGCGGTGAAACCGAAGCGGCGTTCCAGTGCGACGTTGCTCGCGGATGCCGCCGGCAGCACGTCGATGTCGCCGTGCATGGCGCGTTGAACGGTGTCGTGCCAATCCAGGCTGGTCACGGTCTCGGTACGTAGTCCGAGCACGCGGGTGGCCTCGCGCAGGTAGTCGATGGCCAATCCTTGGGCTTCGCCGTCCCGGCCGATTTGCGAGATGGGCGCTGCAGACGGATCGATACCGATGCGGAGCACCGGCAGCGTTGCGAGCCACTCTCGCTCCGCCGTGCTGAGCGGCACGTCGTCAGGCGTGATCGCGGAACTTTCTTGGGGTCTGCCTTGCGATGCCGCGCCCGATGGGGGCGAGTCCATGTCGGTGTGAAAGATCGCGACCCGTTCGTGCTGTCCCGTACCCTCACGCAACATGTCAGCCGCGCTCGCCTGTCGGTACGAAGCGAACAAAATGCCGCAAAAAATGGCCAATATTCTCAATTGCTTCATGGTGTTCCTTCGACCACGTGCGGACGATTACTGTAATCTCCACGATGGTAAGACTGAGTAGCACATCTCATGGAGAGCGGCTGCGCACATCCGCCTACGAGGGAAGACATGGTTTTGCGAACGATCATTGCCGACGATCACCCGGTAGTCCTGATGGGGGCCCGTGCCGCCCTGGAGGCGGGCGGTGATATCGAAGTGGTCGGCGAAGCGGCCAACGGCGACCAACTCGTCGAATTGCTGGCGTCGCTTCCCTGCGACGTGGTCGTGACCGACTTCTCCATGCCCGGCGGCCGTCATGGTGATGGACTGTCGCTCATCGACCTCATCCGCCGGCGCTATCCGCGGCTGCCTGTCGTCGTGCTGACCATGGTGAACAATCCCGCTGTGTTGCAGACCATGCGCAGCCGCGGTGCGCTGGGTCTGTGCGACAAGCGCGCACCGCTGAGGGAAGTCGCCGTCGCTGTGCGCTACGCCGCCACGGGTCGCGCCTACATGAGCGATACGATTCGTCGGCAGTTCGACACGGGCGGCGTGCAGAGCACGGCCGATGGCGTCCGCCTCTCGGCGCGAGAGATCGAGGTGGTGCGCTTGTATGTAGGGGGCATGTCGATCTCGCAGATCGCGGAGCAGCTGAGCCGCAGCGTCAAGACAGTCAGCCGCCAGAAGCGCGATGCCATGCGCAAGCTCGGTATCGATCACGACAGCCGGCTTTCCGAGTACGCACGCGAGCGCGGAATCGCCTCATGACCCCCTGCCGGAAGTCAGGGCGTGACCAACTACCCATGCTTCCTGCCGCCTAACGGACTAAACCTTAGGCTCGCCGGACGCATCCTACCCGGCGAACATCCGTTTCCTGGGGAGAAGGGCCATGCGCCATCCGATCATCGCCGGCACCGCCGCCGTCGCCTTTGTGCTCGCCGCCACGGCAGGGCGGGCAACGGAGATCAACTTCAGCACGGATACCTGCAAACACGATTACTCGACGCCTTACGACGTCGATGTCACGGCGGCAGGCCTTTCTTTTCACCGTACCGATGGCGTGCCGGCCGAGGTCTTCCTCCATGACGGCGCGATTCGCGTCGATGGCAAAGCCGTTGCTGTCTCAGGCGGGGATGCCGACGCGCTGCGCCGGTACGAGGCTGGCGTTCGTGCCCTGATGCCACAGGTGGCAACGATCGCCCGGGAGGGTGTCGAGCTAGGGTTCTCAGCGATGACCACGGTCACCCTGTCTTTTGCCGACGGCGATCAGCGGGGCAGGATGCTGGAAAAGCTCAAGCGGAAGCAGATCGAAGCCCTGCGTGAGATCGATGAGGGCGTCGGCTCGGGTCATTGGTCAGCCAACCGCATGACCGAGACCGTTGCCGGCTCGGTGTCCGATTCCGTGGGCGAGCTGGTCGGTTCGGTCACCTCGAGCGCGGTGACCGCCGCCCTCTCGGGCGACGCGAGCAAAGTCGCCGCGCTGCAGGCCCGCGCCGACTCGCTGGACAAGGCGATGGACCGCGAAATGAACAAGCGCTCGAAGGCGCTCGAAGCGAAGTCCAACGCCATCTGCCCGCAACTGAATGATCTCGCCAGCCTCCAGCAGGGCTGGGGTGTTCGCCTGGCCAACGGCAAGCCGCTGGAGCTCATGACGATCAAGCCGAAGGGCGAACATCGCGACGATGACCACGACAGCGACAGCGACCACAGCAGGAAGGTCGTCAGCTTCTGACGTCCTTGTCGAGCCACGCGACGACGTTGTTCACGCTGTCACCGTAGAACGTTCGATACATCTCCGCGGTGACGTAGCCAATGTGGGGCGTCACCAGCACATGGGGCAGCGTGCGGAATGGATGGTCTGCGGCAAGGGGCTCGACCTCGAAGACGTCGACGGCTGCGCCCGCGAGCCGGYCGTGCGACAACGCGTCGATCAGTGCTTTCTCGTCGACGATAGGTCCTCGCGAGCTGTTGATGAGTCGTGCCGTCGGTTTCATGGCGGCGAGTTCGGCGGCGCCGATCAGGCCGAGCGTGCGATCGCTCAGGCGCGTATGGATGCTGAGGAAATCCGACTGCGCGAGGAGCTCGTCCTTCGTCACCCGGCGGACGCCGATGGCGCTAGCGGCTTCGGTGGTGAGGTTCTCGCTCCAGGCGATCACCTGCATGCCGAATGCCTGTGCGATCCGGGCAACCTCGGCGCCTATGCGGCCGAGGCCGAGAATGCCGAGTGTTTTCCCGCGCAGTTCGGTACCCAGACCCACCTGCCATTGGCCGGTACGTACCGATGCCGCCTCGACAGCTATATTCCGTGCCAATCCGAGGATGGCGGCCCAGGTGAATTCGATCGTCGGCGTCGAGGAGTAATCCGTGTGCACGACCTCGACGCCATGCCTGGCGGCAGCGTCGAGGTCGACCGACGCATTGACCCGTCCCGTCGATGCGATCAGCTTGAGCCTCGGCAGCGCCGCGATCAGTGCAGCCGTCATGGGTGTGCGTTCGCGCATGACGCAGACGGCGTCGAACGCCGTCAGTCGCTCCACCAGGGCGTCGTGATCGAACAGGTGATCGTGAAACACGACCACCTCGGCCCGGTCATCCAGCACCGACCAGTCAGCACTCTGCATCGCCACGTGCTGGTAGTCGTCGAGCACGGCCAGTCGGATCGTTTTGTCAGTCATCTTGGGTTCCTGGGTCAGGCGGGCTGGATGAGATCCCAGCCGTTGCCGTAAAGATCGTCGAAGACGACTACGCTTCCATAGGACTCGTGTCGCGGCTCTTCGCGAAAATGGACGCCGTGCTCGCGCATGCGCGCGTGGTCGCCGGCGAAGTCATCGGTGTGGAGGAACAGGAAGACGCGTCCGCCACCTTGCTTGCCCACGTGTTCACGTTGTTCATCGGTGACCGCGCGTGCCAGCAGGAGGCGGGTACCGTCCGATCCGCGGGGTGCCACCGTTACCCAGCGCTTGCCGCCGCCCATGTCGGTGTCTTCGATCAGGCTGAAAGCCAATGCGCGGGTGAAGAAGGCGATGGCCTCGTCGTAATCGTGGACCAGGAAGGTGATGGCACCGAGGGAAGGCATGGGAATCTCCGGAATCGATTTCCAAGCATCCGCGTTGGACGCCGCGGAGGCAAGGGCATCGTTCTTTCAGAGCTTCACCATGCCTATCTTGCAGGGATCGAAACCCTCCTCAGGGCGCTGCGGCGTGCATCCGCCTGATTCGCACCGTGGAGCCGCCCGCGAACGTGATCACGAAGGTTGACCCTTCGTGCGACTGCTTCGTGACAGGAAGGGGATCGGCACCGGCGGCTGCCTCGAGTTCGCTTTGGTGATAACGCGCTTCCTCACCCGTCGGGGTGATCGTCATCGGTGGTCCGATCCGCTTGAAGCTTGTGAAGTGGGTGGCACAGGTGTCGCAATCCGGATGGCTGATCTCCGGGAGGCGCTTGGCCCAGATCCAGTACTTGTTTTCGTGGGGAATGATGATGCGTCGATCATTGCCGCCGCCGACAGGATGGCCCGCGATGGAAGACCAGACGCGGACGATGCGGGTATCGTTGCAATCGGCCGAAGCACATTCCTGGAGCACCACGTAGTCGTTGCCGTTGAGATATTGCGGCTCGATGCTGAGCACGTCGCCTTCAACCAGCGCCGAGGCGGGGAAGACCACGCCAGGCATGCGCGGATCGACCTTGAAGTCGCCGGAAATCAGGTAGCCGCCGTGACTCTCGGTGTAGGCATCGGCGGTGACAGTCACGCCCGGCAGATTGATGTCGCCTGCCGGCGCGGTCTGCTGGCCCGAGGCGGGCAGGGCGATCGCGGTGGCGATCGTCAGGGCAGCGAGCATGCGAAGTGCTGGCATAAGGAACTCTCTGCGGCGCGACAGCGTCAGGGTCACCATTCTACCGCCCGGGTGCGGCGACGCTCAGACCGGCTTGTGCAGCTAGAGGTTAGGCGCTTTCAGGTCTGCCCCGAACAGCCGCCATATACCGTCTTCCCCCTCGATACTCAGGTAAACCCTGCTGCCGTCGAAAGCGGTGAATCGGGACGCCTGGCGGGCGGCGAACCGCACGGCATCATGGCGGGTAGGAAACGTCTGTTGCTCACCCGAGGGAAGGGCGATAGTCCATTCGTTGTCGGGCACGCGAAACGGTATGTCGAAGACGAAAAACATGTACGTCCGCAGAAATCGTGATGGGTCGACTATGCCCAACGACCCCGCCGCATGTGTCAAAACCGCCTCGACATTTGTGCAGGCTCAGGCCTTGTCCGTCGCTTCATCGATGGCTTGGGCGAGTTGGCGCATATCGAAGGGCTTGACGAGGCGGATGGCTGTCGCGGGAGCGCCATCGGTCGCTTCGTTCGGGTCCGAGAGCATGATGACCACGGCAAGGCCCGGGTTCTTGTTCCGCGCCTCTTCCAGATACGCCCCGGCGTGGTCTTCGCCGGGGGCCGGTACCGCGGCAATCAGGAAGTCGACCTTGGCCTGGGCCGCCACCAGTCTTGCGGCGCCTGCATGGGTCGAAGCCACCACGACTTCAAAGCCCCTTGCGTGAAGAACCTCGGCGAGGGTCCCCGCGAGGGGTGAGCGGGGCTCGATGACGGCAGCGAGCGGCTTGAGATTGGTCATGGTGTCTCCCGACATGAAAAAGCGGTTCTAGCAGACCGTATGGCAAGGACGGATGACGCCGAAGGCCCTCGTAGTCCGGGGCGGGGGCGCTTGAGAGGCAGGCGGCCCTTGCGCTCTATGCCGACATGGCAGTCGCGCTGGGAGACATCATGCCGACCTATCGAATCTACGTGATTTACCCGCCGCGTCCGATCACATGGATGAAGGCGCACTCACGCGCCTCAGCGGCCCAGCTAACGAAAGCGCCGCCAAGCTGTTCGATTGCTGAGTCCTCCAAGGCCCCGTATGCAATTGAGCGCGACTTCAAAGACCATTATCGACCTCGTCTTGCTCACTGATGCCGTGCATGCCGAAGACCTTGAAGAATCGCGGAGGCTGGCACGGCGCCTTACACGCATAGCACGTGTGAGTGGATGGCCCCTGATTGCGAGGCAAGCCCGCGCGGTGGAATTGTTGGCCATTCTCGACGCTCCGTTCCAGCACGTCGCCGCTGCTGTTGAAAGACTCCTGCTGATGAGTGAGCGGCATATCCAAGGCTTGCCTGTTCCGAGCTGCGAGATCGGAACCTCACCGTCGGAAGCCGTCACTTCTCCGGGTGCATCGTTTGCGTCGTACAAGCTCACCACCGTGAGAGCGCTTTTGCGAAAAGGCGCCGTCTAGCCGCGCACGTTGGTCCACGTCGCATCGGCAGGGCGCCGCAGGAACTTTCGAAGGCAAACTTGCAAGTTTGCCTTGCAAGTTGGCCCGCGCGGCCATAGCGTAAAGGAATGGCCAAACAATCCTCTGTGTTCCCGGGCGTCGACGCCGCGGCTTCCGATCTCCTCGCCGCGTGCGGTCAGCTCGTGCGTCGTTTGCGGGCCGAGTCCAACAACCAGGAACTGAGCTGGTCGCAGATGGCCGTGCTGATCCGACTGGAAGAGGGCGGTCCCACCTCGACAGCCGACATAGCCCGCGCCGAATTGGTAAAACCGCAGTCCATGGGTGCGACGTTGTCCGTTCTGGAGGAGGAGGGCCTCGTCGAGCGCAGGCCGCATCCGACCGATGGCCGCCAGGTCCTGTTTGCACTCACGGCTGCCGGCGTCGAGGCACGTCGCCGCGTCCGGGCGGCGAAGCGGACGTGGATGGCCAGTGCCATCGCCACGCTCACTGCGGACGAGCAGCGCGACCTGCTGACGGCCGCCGCGGTGATCCGACGTCTCGCTGATTCGAGTACGCGCGACCCCGCGTGAAACGCCGCGCCGACGGCATCGCGTCGCCTTCGCCTTCCTTCTCGTTGCCACTGTTTTTGATCGCACCCTGCCGGTCGCGATCCCGTCTTCCCACCCACGTCCCTGAGGAATTCACCATGCCGCTTAGCCAACTCGACACCAACGCCGCCCTGATCG
>NZ_JBFUJE010000181.1:0-7543 GCF_056401535.1 Luteibacter sp. P4_E6
GTGCAGGACATCGTCAAGGCATACCAGGGCGAGCTGCACGTCGACCGCTCCGAAGAACTCGGCGGCGCCCGTTTCAGTGTTCGTCTTCCGCCGGGTTGACCACGGCCGATCCCGTTGCGGCGGGTCAACTGGCCGGTGACGGTCCGTAAAAAGCGGCTAACAGGCGCGCTACGTCAGGTGCGGCTTCGCGAAGGAGAGCCGGCTGCGAGAAATGCAGCTCGCTGGTGACCGCGAAATACTCTTCCGGCGCTTCGGCGGCGTAAGGATCGATCGCTGTCTTGCGGCCGCGGCCGACCTGCTTCGAGAGGGTGTCGAAGCCACGTTGCATCGTCTGGATCCACTCACGGCGATTGATCGACGACGGTAGCGGCGGGACACCGTTCGCGGGTCCGGCAAGCATGTCGAGTTTGTGCGCCATCTCGTGGATGACCACGTTGAAGCCATCCCATGGCGCGTCGATGTCCAGCGCCACGTCGGCAAGCGACAACACCATGGGCCCGCGTTCCCAGGCCTCGCCGATCAGGGTGTCGTCACGGTCGGTGACCACGCCGGTGGGCGCGTCGTAGTGATTGCGGCGCACGTTGAACTCGCCGGGATACACGAGCACGTTGGTCCAGCCTTTGAACGCTTTGGGGCCCTGTGGCAGGGCGGGAAGGCTTGCCTGCATGGCGATGACCAGGCGCCAGAAGTCGTCCAGCGCCGCGTCGCCCAGGGCGTGGAAGCGCTTGGTATGCAGGAAGCCGGCGGCGAGCTGGCGTAGATAGTGTGTGCGGGGTTCGTCGAGTGCGCGGACGAGGGGGAGTCGGGAGACCGCCTGCCGCCAGAGCGTGTCGTCAATCGGGGGTACCGGCGCGCGAAACCGCGCTAGTAACGACTGGACAAAGCTCATTAGTGACGACCAGACGGACTCAGAGCATCGAGCCGGGGAGCATCGACTGCCAGCTGGGCGAGGGCGAGCGCATCGGCGCAGCACCGTCGTGCGGACCTTCGTCGGGGTCGACAGGGGAGGGCACGGGCGCGGGATTATTGCTGCGCTGGGGCGCGTTGCCCGAGCGATTGGACATGGCGTCGGCCGAACTGGAGTCGCGACTGCCCGACGACGAACGCGCGCTGTTGCTCTCGAACGACGACGAGACCCCACCGCCCAGCGAGAGCAGGCTACCGGTCAGGTCGATGTCGGAAGCGGCGGCGGTGCCGGTGGCACCGACGAGGCACAGACATCCGAAGATGTAGGGTCTGGCGTTCATCGGTAAACCCTGAAAAACCTCCGGACATGCCGGGGGACGACCGATCCTCTCAGAAATTTCACAGAGCTGCCAGTGCTGGAGGTCCATCAAAGGGACTTTGCCGTCCAATACGGGCGAAATTCTCGCTACTGCCCTAGAATCGCCGAATGTCCTGGTTTTCCCCACCCCCGACAGCGGCCGCCTGACGGCCCGACGGCTACCCATGCTCGCACGCGATCTTCTCGAAGCCCTTGCTGGAGGCGATGCCGTGTCCGGCGCCACTCTTGCCAGGACGGCTGGCGTCACGCGCGCGGCGGTCTGGAAACAGATCGAGGCGCTGCGCCTGAAAGGCGTCCCCGTCGAGGCCAAGGTCGGTGGCGGTTACCGCTTGCCATGGCCGACCGAACTGCTCGACGCGCCGCGTATTCGCGGCGGCCTTTCGCCCGCGGCGTTGGCCGATGTCGGCATGATCGAAGTGCACTGGGATATCGACTCGACGTCGAGCGAGCTGGCGCGCCGCATTCCCGTGCTGGACGACCTCTCGTTCGTCATGGCCGAGACGCAGTCGGCAGGACGTGGCCGGCGAGGGCGCACGTGGCTCTCGCCGCCGGGAATGAACCTTTATCTGTCCGTCCTGAAACGCTTCGATGCGGGCTTTGCATCGCTGTCGGGCCTCTCGCTTGCCGTGGGCGTCATGCTCATCCGCGCGCTGGACGAGCTGGGCATCCGGACCGCCGGGCTCAAATGGCCCAACGACGTCCTGGCCGGTAACGCCAAGCTGGCCGGCATCCTCGTGGAGTTGTCCGGTGAATACTCGGGCCCGTGTGCGGCGATCATCGGTGTGGGCCTCAACATCCGTCTGCCGGATTCCCTCCACGAGCGCGCGGACCAGCCCATCACCGACCTGGCCTCGCTGAGCGGCGGTCAGCCGCCGGGGCGCAATCGCGTGGCGGCGGCCGTGGTCGCCTCGCTGAGCGAGGGCCTCCGCAGTTTCGAGCGCCACGGTTTCGCGGCATTTGCCACGGAATACGGCGCGAACGATCTTCTGCAGGGACAGCCGTTGCGCGTGATCGATCCGCGCGGCGAGTACAACGCCATGGGCGAGGGTGTCGATGAGCGCGGTGCCTTGCGCGTGCGTCGCGCCACTGGCGAGCTGGTGATCGTCGATAGCGCGGAAATTTCAGTCCGACGGAGTGCCGCATGATCCTGCTCCTGGACCTTGGCAACACCCGTCTCAAATTCGCCATGCTCGACGGCGATAGTTTCATCCATCGCGGTGCCTTCGGCTGGGACGCGGACATCGCCCACGAACTGGCAACGCTGTGGGCCGCATGGCCCCGACCGACGCGCATCGTCGGCGCGTCCGTCGTCGACACCGCGCGGGAGACGGCGGTTGCCGTGGCCGCCGGCAACGCGTTCGGCCTTGAACCTGTGTGGGTCCGGACACCCGCACGGGCCTGCGGTGTCACCAATGCCTATGCCGAGCCGCACCGTCTTGGTGTCGATCGTTTCCTCGCCATGGTCGACGCGCATGCCGCCGGGCGCGCTCCGTGCGTGCTGGCCAGTGTCGGTACGGCGTTGACGCTGGACGCGCTGGATGCGGAGGGTCGACATCTCGGCGGCTGGATCGCGCCCGGCCCGTTGCTCATGCAGCAGTCCGTGCTCGGTGCGACCGTGCAGGTGCGGCCAGGCCAGCCGGGTGCCGTTCGCGACCTGGCGGACAACACGGCCGACGGTCTGGCGTCAGGATGCTGGCAAGCCTGCGCGGCCCTGGTCGACCGCTTTGCCGACCGCTCGGCTGCGCTGCTCGGTGGTGCGCCCACCGTCACCCTGGGCGGCGGTGACGCCACCGTGCTGGCGCCCCTGCTCCAGCGTGAGGTGATGCTCGTGCCCGATACGGTCCTGCGCGGGTTGGCCGTCTGGGCCAAAGCGCACACTCAAGCGGATCATTTCGCCTAGAATCGCGACGCCACCGGTTCTTACAGGGGAACGCGCGCTGGCCTCACCGGAAACCCAAGGCCGCCATGCTTCTGCGTCTGATGTTCGTTCTGCTGATCGCCCTCAACATCGCGGTAGCCGCCTGGCTGCTGCTTGGCGAATCGGGCACGCATGCGGTGGATCCGGCCGACAAGGGTGTGCCCACGCTCAAGCTGCTTGCTGAACTTCCTGCACCCGCCTCGACTGTGACGGTCGCGCCACCCGCGCAGGCGTCGACGGCGGCTCCCGTCGTGGCCGCCGCGCCCGCTGTCGCCCCGGCTGCCTCGGCGGCAAAGCCGGCGACGCGCGAACCGGGAAAGAAGGAACCCGCAGAGGCCACGGCAAGTCCCGACCTCCTCGCCGCGGCGTCCACCGCAAGCGTCGCGACCAGCGCCAAGCGCAGCTACCGTTGCCTCGCCATCGGCCCCTTCACCAATCAGGTGGACCTGCGCAGCACGCGTACCGCGATCGCACCGCGCACGGTACGCAGCCGTCAGCGTCAGGAGCAGACCAGCGAGTCCCATGGCTGGCGTGTCTTCCTTCCGGCGCAGGCCACGCGGGATCTGGCGCTGGCGCAAGCGCGCCGGCTCGAGGCCAAGGGCATCAAGGATTATTTCGTGGTCACCGCCACCGGCGAGCTGCAGAACTCCGTGGCCCTCGGTCTGTTCCACGACCCCGCGAATGCAAAGAAGCGCCGCGACGAAGTCATCGCCGCAGGCTTCCCGGCGCGCATGAGCGAACGGACCGAAGTCACGCCCGTCTGGTGGCTGGACGTGGTCGTGCCCGATGACGCCAATGCCGATATTCGCCGGGGCATCCGCAGCCCCGGCGCGACCGCCAAACCGACCGGCTGCTTCTGATAAACTCCCCGCCTTCGCCGGCATAGCTCAGTTGGTAGAGCAACCGCCTTGTAAGCGGTAGGTCCCCAGTTCGAATCCGGGTGTCGGCACCAGTTTGATGTGATACAAAAAAGCCGGCTTACGCCGGCTTTTTGTTGGAAGGCGTCCCCGGGCCCAGGCGAATAAAGGACAACCATGAAGCTCGTCCGATGGATCGTCGCGATCGTCATTGTCCTCATCGTGGCGCCGTTCGTTTTCCTCTACCTGATGCAGGACCGCCTGCTTTATCCGGGGGCTGAAGCCACCGAGACCTTCGGCGATCTCACGGTCGCGCGTCCTGACCTGATGCTTCGCGGCTGGGTGCTGCATCCGGAAGCGAGCGACGCGCTGGTCGTCTTCGGTGGCAACGGCATGAGCCTGTCGCGCTTCGCATCGCGCCTGGGCCAGTGCTCCGGTCGCGCGATTTATCTCTTGCCCTACCGCGGCTACGAGGGGCAGGCGGGTACCCCGCGGGAGCGCGACCTGGTCGGCGACGGTATCGCCCTCGTCGACGAGGCAGCAAAGAAGCATGCCCACGTCGCCATTGTCGGCATCAGTCTAGGCAGCGGTATCGCGACACAGGTTGCCGCCGAGAAGCATCCGCAACGACTCGTGCTCGTCACGCCCTACRACAGCATCACCAACGTGGGCAGCGAGACCTTCGGCATACCGCTGGGCTGGTTGCTGCGCGATCACTATGAGAGCGGTCCGGCAGCTGCTCGCCTTGGCGCTGTGCCCGTGTACGTGCTGCAGGCCACCAATGACCAGGTGATCG
This sequence comes from Luteibacter sp. P4_E6, assembly GCF_056401535.1. Taxonomy (NCBI): domain Bacteria; kingdom Pseudomonadati; phylum Pseudomonadota; class Gammaproteobacteria; order Lysobacterales; family Rhodanobacteraceae; genus Luteibacter; species Luteibacter sp. P4_E6. The sequence goes on from NZ_JBFUJE010000181.1 coordinate 4,857, forward strand.
GCTCGGCGCGCACCGAGGCGCTTGTCCGCTTGCTGCCGCAGCCGCCGGTCCGCTGGGATCACATCGCTGCCGGTCACAACAGCATTCTTCGCACGGACGAGTTCTGCCAGGCGCTTCGGTTCTGAGTAACCGCGATAGAACGCGTCAACGAAGGTAGCGACGGTCGAACCAGAACGGTTCGGCTTCGACCTCGCTCAGTTGTGTCGCTGCGTCCGGATGCGCCGGATTGATCAGGTAGTTGGTCGAGTGCGCGAGGATGGCCGACGGTAAGCGCAGGAGGAGCGTCTCGGCGCGCGCGATCCAGGCATCGCCGATGGCCTGGCTCGTGGGTTCGTTGGCCTGCCAGCCCGTAGGAAGCTCGGGCGTCGGCGCAATAGTCACGGCGTCGGCCACATCGATGGCGATCAACTTCAGTGTCAGCGGTATGGCCGTGACCCCGAGGCGCATATGTGCCATCGCCTCCACCATCGCCAGCGCGGGGTGCTCGGACGCATAGAGGACGGGTTTGCCGCGCGTATGCCAGCGACCGTCCGCATGGTAGCCGCCCACCCCGCTCAGGCCGGGGTAGGACGAAATACGCCAGAGCCGCATCAGAACATGCCGTGAGCGGTGCGCAGGATGCGCGATTCGATCAGGCGGGCGCCGTTGTCGGTCGCGGCGAGCGTCATCGGCGTGACAGGCTCGTCGCCCTCGAGGTAGTCGGCAGGCGTCGTGAACCAGGTCAGCGCCATGTCCTCGTCACCGAAGAGCTCGACCGCCTCGGCGAAGACGCGCGCCACGCGTACCACCCGCTCCGACTCGACCTCGCTGAAGCGGCCCTCGGTGAGACGCCGCCGGACGGTGCTTTCGGGGGCGACCAGATTGCCCGGGAAACGCAGCTTCTCGGCGACGTGCTTATAGGCGTGGACGGTGATGCCTTTGTTGACCAGGCGAACGGCATCGGCATCCGATTCGAGCTTGAGGTCGAGCAGGCGGCCCATTCGGGTGAACACGGTTTCCCGGATGACATAGGGCATGGGGTCGGCATCGGCGATATAGGTGATCATGGCGTTCTCCATTTGAGCGATATTCTACGCCAAATGGTGGCTTGCCGTGATATCGGCCATTCGCCCGTTAAGGCGCCAGTGCAGCCAGCTTTTCGCGTAGGAAATCCCTCAGGTGTTGCACGGCGGGCGTGAGCTGGGCGCGGTGCGCGCTGACCATATTCACGGGCGCCCGCTGGCCCAGGCCCGGCAACAGCTCGATCAGCCGGCCGGCGGCGATGTCGGCCACCACGTCCAGCCGCGATTTGTAGATCACCCCGTGGCCGGCCAGGCCCCAGCGGCGGACCACATCGGCATCGTCGCTGATGCGGTTGCCGCTGACGCTTACCGTGTGTGGGCCGCGGGGCAGGTCGAAGGTCCAGCGGTCGTGGATCTGCTCACCCCACAGAAAGCACAGGCAGTTGTGGCTGTGCAGATCGTCCGGATGTGCCGGCGAGCCATGCCGCACGAGGTATTCCGGTGAGGCGCACAGCACACGCCGGTTATCCGGCGCGAGGGGCTGGGCGACGAGGCCGGAATCATCCAGTGCGCCGTAGCGGATTGCCGCATCGATGGGGTGGCGGAGCAGGTCGGCGGCACGGTCACTGATCCACAGCTGGAGGGAGATGCCCGGATGCCGTGTCTGGAATTCGTCCAGCCAGGGCACGAGCACGTTGCGCCCCAGATCGGAAGGCAGGGACAGGCGAAGCGGTCCGGCAATCTCGCCCCGTCCTTCGGCCAGGGCCTGGCTACCGCCCATAAGGGAAGCCAGCATGGCGCGGGCGTGGGGCAGGTAACGCTCGCCGTCGTCCGAGAGCCGCATGCTACGGGTGGACCGGACGAACAGGCGGGCGCCGAGCTCACGCTCGAGCCGCTGGACGGCGTTGCTGGCCATGGCTGGCGTGGTGTCGATCAGCCTGGCGGCGGCGGAGAAGCTGCCGGCGTCGGCCGTCTGCACGAAGACTTGCAGGTCATCCAGTCGGATCATTCTCAGCGTGCCGGTGAAAATACCGGCCTATCCTGCCCCAATTCACCGCCTGACGCGGTGCAACGTGGGTGTTTTGAAGGCCGGTGTAAACTTGCGGAATGAGCCCAACTACACGTTCCGTCGCCCTGATCGGCGTCCCCACCGATATCGGCGCAGGCCACCGCGGCAGTTCCATGGGTCCTGAAGCATTGCGCGTGGCGCGCCTGGGCGAGCGCCTGGCCCGGCGCGGACTGCATGTGGTCGACCGTGGCAATGTCTCCGGCCCGCTCAACCCATGGCTGCCGCCGATCGATGGCTATCGTCACCTGGGCGAAGCCGTGGCGTGGAATACCGCCGTGCACGAAGCGGTCCACGCCGAACTGATTGCCGGGAACCTGCCGATCATGCTGGGCGGCGATCATTGCCTTGCCATTGGCTCGATCTCCGCGGTCTCGCGCTACTGCCGCGATGCGGGCAAGAACCTTCGCGTACTGTGGCTGGACGCCCACGCGGACTTCAATACCAGCCAGATCACGCCGTCGGGCAATATCCACGGCATGCCGGTGGCCTGCCTCTGCGGTTACGGCCCGGACGAACTCACTCACATCGGCGGCACCGTGCCGGCGACGACACCCGATGTTTTCCGCCAGATCGGCATCCGCTCGGTGGACGAGGGTGAGAAGCGCTTCGTCCACGAG
>NZ_JBFUJE010000182.1:0-7522 GCF_056401535.1 Luteibacter sp. P4_E6
CGTGAATCCAGCGCGGCGGTCTAGGAGGTTTTCCGGGGGCAAGAAACCGCACCCCTATAAATGAATAACCCCGGCAGGGCCGGGGTCAAGGTTTCGAAGTGTCTCCCCGCGCTGGGCACCGCGGGGAGATAATTCGTAACGAGCTTTCTTATTGGAAGGTGAAGCTTATTACTTGGCGGCCTTGGCGACCTTAGCGACCTTGGCGGCCCGCGGTGCCTTAGCCGGCTTCGCAGCCTTGGTCGCGCGAACGACCTTGGCGGCGGCAACCTTCTTCGAAGCAGCCTTACGCGGTGCGGCGGCCTTGCGCGGTGCTGCCTTGCGCGCCGTCTTCTTTACGGAAGCCTTCTTGACGGCCTTCTTGACCGCCTTCTTGGCGGCTACCTTCTTGACGGCAGCCTTGCGGGCGACCTTCTTGACTGCAGCCTTCTTGGCCGGCGACTTGCGGGTCGCAGCCTTCTTGACCGCGACCTTACGGGTCGAGGCCTTCTTTGCCGGCGACTTGCGCGCGGCGGTCTTCTTCACGGTGGATTTCTTCGACGCCTTTTTGGCGGCGGACTTCTTGGCAGTGGCTTTCTTGGCAGTGGCCATGGTTCGTCTCAGCTCCTCATCAGTTGGCAGTGGTTGCCCAGTAAAAGCATGAAGGAACGCTTCAACCAGCAAATCGCTGTTCGTTGCGTGCCTTAAATTGTTCACCTGGCGGCGAGTACGTTCATCGGAAAGCAGTCGAAGCACGTGAAGCGGAATGGACACAGTGATCTTGCGAACCGCTCCCGCTTTGTTGCCGTGCTCGACGTACGGCCTGATGAATTTTCCTAATTCCATATCGGGTTCCCCGTCAATTGGTGCAAAAGCTATTCCTGAACATATCCGCTGTCAATAAACTTTGGCTATGAATTGAAGACCTTGCGGGTAYGCATCCCCACCGACGATGACCGATCGAGGGCAGTCACATGAGGTTATCCGTTACGTCCGGAATGAAATGGACTCACAAAATAAAAAGCACTCACGCAATGAAATGGTTCAGCAAATAGCTTAAATAAAGATGTTTTTTCGTTCGTCGTCGCGAACAGTGAACCGACAACACGCGACGGCCGACGAGAAAAGAGGCGCCGTCCGACACGGCCTGTCGGGGGCGATTTCGCGGATGAACGGAGCGCTACTGACGGTGAAAAAAAATTTCGCCGAAGGGCCGTTCCGGACAAAAAAATGCCGGTCGAGGACGACCGGCATGCGAATCGAACGTGCCGAACCGGATCAGTGGTCGTCGTTCTCGGCGATCTCGGCGTACTCATCGGCCGTCAACAAACCGTCGAGTTCGGACTTGTCGTCAAGCTTCATCTTGAAGATCCAGCCGTCACCGAACGCGTCTTCGTTGATCGTTTCCGGCTTGTCGCTGAGGACGGTATTGATCTCGGTGATTTCACCCGAGACAGGTGCGTAGATATCCGACGCAGCCTTGACCGACTCGACGACGGCAACGCCGTTGCCAGCCTGGACGCTCGAACCGACTTCCGGCAGTTCAACGTAGACCAGATCACCCAACGCGCCCTGCGCATGGTCGGAGATGCCGACGGTGACCGTGCCGTCCTGTTCGACGCGTACCCATTCGTGGGTCTTCTGGAATTTCAGGTCGCCGGGGATTTCTTTATCGCTCATGGGGCTGCTCCTCGATGTCACGGGACGGGGTGCGGGTGATGGACGGTCAATTGTACCGATACATATATATATGTGTGAGGTCAGCCGTCGATGATGCCGGGCATCGGCTGGCCGTCGCGGACGAAGGGGAACTTCACCACGCGCACCGGCACTTCACGACCGCGGATATCGACGCGAACGTCGCCGTGGTCACCGGCGGGCAGGCGCGCGAAGGCGACCGACTTGCCGAGGGTGGGCGCGAATCCGCCGGAAAGGATTTCGCCTTCGCCGTTGGCGGCGAGAACTTTCTGCCCGTGACGGAGAACGCCCTTCTCGTCCATGACCAGCCCGACCATCACGCGCGGTACACCGTCGGCCTTCTGCTTCTCGAGCGCTTCGCGGCCGATGAAGTCGCGACCCTCGTCCAGCGAGATGGTCCAGGCGAGCGAGGCCTCCCAGGGGGTGACGGTCTCRTCCATGTCCTGGCCGTAAAGATTCATGCCGGCTTCCAGGCGGAGCGTGTCGCGCGCACCCAGACCGGCCGGGGCGACGCCGGCGTCGCGCAGGAGATTCCACAGCTCGACGACGCGCGTGTTCGGCACGACCACTTCGAAGCCGTCTTCGCCCGTGTAGCCGGTGCGAGCCAGGAACAGCGGCATGCCATTCGGGCCTTCACATTCGATAGCGGCAAACTTGCCGAGCTTGCGGGCCTTCTCGCGGATGTCCTCCGGCAGCAGGCCGATCAGTTTCTCGCGGGCGTTAGGCCCCTGCACGGCGACCATGCCGAATTCCGGACGCTCGCGCACGGTGATGCCGAAGGCGGCCGCCTGCTTTTCGATCCAGGCCAGATCCTTCGCGCGGGTCGCGGCGTTGACCACCAGGCGGAAGAAGTCCTCGCGAAGGAAGTAGACGATGAGGTCGTCGATCACCCCGCCGGTCTCGTCGAGCATGCAGGTGTAGAGCGCCTTGCCCGACTTGGTGAGCTTATCGACGTTGTTGGCGACCAGCTTGCGGAGGAACTCGCGGGTGCGCTCGCCGGTGAGGTCGACCACGGTCATGTGCGAGACGTCGAACATGCCGGCGTCCTTGCGCACCGAGTGGTGCTCTTCGATCTGCGAGCCGTAGGCGATGGGCATGTCCCAGCCGCCGAAGTCGACCATGCGGGCACCGAGTTCACGGTGGGAGGCGTTGAGTTCGGTCTTGTCGGTCATCGTCGTACCTTGCAGGGGAATGTCGGCGGGAACAGCCTCGCATTATCGGGTCGCGAGGCCGGTCAGGCCAAGCGCAAACGCAGCATCGGCATCTGCTAGCCTTCGCCCATGACGACCCCATCCCTGCCCGGCTCGGCCATCCTCTCGCGCGATGCGGGCGGTGCGCGCCTTGCGCTGAGCGGGGACTGGACACTCCTTCATTACATGGAGTTGCAGGCCCGGGCCAACGAACTGGCTGGCACGGTGGGCAATGACGTGAAAGTGGACCTTCATGCCGTGGGGGCCATGGACACCTCCGGTGCCTTCGTCATCGCCGAGTTGCTCGGCAGCCAGCGCACCCAGGCCTTATCGCAGGACGAGTCGCTGCCGCCGGCGCGGCGCGCCCTGCTGAAAACCGTCGGCGACGCGATCGACACCTATTGCAAGGGTGTGAAGAAGCCGAGGGATGCCGGCTTCGTGGTCCTGCTCGAGCGCATCGGCAAGGCCATGGGCTCGTTCTGGAAACAGACGTTAAAGCTGCTGGCCTTCATCGGCATCACCCTGCAGGGTTTCGCCAGCACCGCGCTGCGACCGAAGCACTGGCGGGTGACCGCGGTGGTCGCCCAGATTGAACAGACCGGACTGGACGCGGTGCCGATCCTGGCCCTGCTCTCCTTCATGGTCGGTGCGGTGGTCGCGTTCCTCGGCTCGACGGCGCTGGCCAGTTACGGCGCCAGCATCTTTACCGTGGACCTGATCGGCTTCGCCTTCCTTCGCGAGTTCGGCGTGCTGCTCACCGCCATCCTGCTCGCCGGCCGCACTGCCAGCGCGTTCACCGCCCAGATCGGTTCGATGAAGGCGCGCGAGGAGATYGACGCGATCCGCACGCTCGGTCTCGATCCGGTCGAATTGCTCGTGCTGCCGCGCGTCCTCGCCCTGCTGGTTTCGCTACCCCTGCTTACCTTCATCGCCATGATCGCCGGCATCGTCGGCGGTGGCGTGGTCTGCCTCGCGGTGCTCAAGATGTCCCCGTCGATGTTCCTGTCGATGCTGCAGGAGGACATGTCCCTGACCCAGTTCCTGGTCGGCATGGCCAAGGCGCCCGTGTTCGCCTTCATGATCGGGGTGATCGGCTGCATGGAAGGCTTCAAGGTGTCCGGCAGCGCGCAGTCGGTGGGCGAACACACTACCTCGGCCGTGGTCCAGTCGATCTTCGTGGTGATCCTCCTCGATGCCCTCGCCGCACTCTTCTATATGGAGATGGGCTGGTGAACGCACAAACGGTAGCTGCTCCGGCCCGCGAAACGGTCATCGAAGTCCGCGGACTGATCAATCGGTTCGGCACGCAGACCGTCCACGAGAACCTGGACCTCGACGTCTATCGCGGCGAGATCATCGGCATCGTCGGTGGATCCGGCACCGGCAAGTCGGTGCTGCTGYGTACGATCATCGGTCTGGTGCGGCCGATCGCCGGCGAGGTACGTGTCTTCGGCGAAAATCTGTTGTCCCTTTCGGACGAACGCCGATCCCAGGTGGAGCGTCGCTTCGGCGTGCTGTTCCAGAGCGGCGCCCTGTTCTCGTCACTCACCGTGGCCGAAAACATAGCGCTGCCCCTGATCGAGCATGCCGGCCTGCCTCGTATGGATGCGACGCGCCTCGCGGGCGTGAAGCTGGCACTGGCCGGCCTGCCGGTAGATGCCGGCCGCAAGTACCCGTCGGAGCTTTCCGGCGGAATGATCAAGCGCGCCGCCCTCGCCCGTGCACTCGCACTGGATCCGGAGATCCTCTTCCTCGACGAACCGACCGCCGGCCTGGATCCGATCAGTGCCGCGGCGTTCGACAGCCTCATCGTTACCCTGCGYAATGCGCTGGGCCTTACCGTGTTCCTGGTGACGCACGACCTGGACACGCTCTACTCCACCTGTGACCGCGTGGCTGTCCTATCGCAGAAGCGCGTGCTGGCCGCCGCGCCGATCGACGAGGTCGCCCGCACCGACGATCCCTGGGTACAGGCTTATTTCAACGGACCGCGCGGTCGCGCGGCCACCTTCGCCGCCCATAAAGGCAAGGACTGACACCATGGAAACGCGCGCGCATCACATCCTGATCGGACTGTTCACCGTCCTCATCGTCATGGCCGGGCTCGGCTTCGGTGTCTGGCTGGCCAAGGCCCATTCGGACCAGGAGTGGAACTACTACGACATTGTTTTCAACGAGGCGGTGACCGGCCTGTCGAAGGGCGGCGCCGTCCAGTACAACGGCATCCGGCTGGGCGATGTCATGCAGCTGCGACTGGATCCGGAAGATCCGCGCCGCGTGCTCGCCCGCGTACGCGTGACCGGCGACACGCCATTGCGCAAGGATACCCACGCCAAGCTCGCCCTGACCGGTGTCACCGGGGTGGCGATCATCCAGCTATCGGGTGGTACGCCCGGCGCCCCGCTACTGGTCGGCCACGATGGCGAAGTGCCGGTGATCATCGCCGATCCCTCGCCACTCTCCCGACTGCTCGCCAACGGCGAGGACCTCATTACCAATATCAGCCAGGCCGCGGCGCGGGCCAACGACCTTCTATCTAAAGAGAACGTCCATCGGATCGAGCGCACGCTGGATCACCTGGACCAGACCACCGGCGTGATTGCCGACGAGCGTGAAGACATCCGTACGTTGATCAAGCAGCTCACCACGGCGACGACGCAAGCCAACGAGACGCTGGCCGAAAGCCAGAAGCTGGTGCACAACGCCAACGGCCTGATCGAAGGCCAGGGCAAGGCCACGCTGGAGAGCGCGCAGCACGCAATGGCGTCGCTCGAACATTCCATGGCCTCCGTAGACCGTCTGCTCAACGACAACAGCGACGCCATCAACGGCGGCGCAGCGAGCCTGGGCGAACTGGCTCCCGCCTTGCGCGAGCTGCGTGACACGCTGACCTCGCTGCGTTCGATCACCCGTCGCCTCGACGAGAATCCCAGCGGCTACCTGTTCGGCCGTGAGAAAGTTAAGGAGTTCACACCATGAACCGTGCCCGCCTCGCCGCCCCGCTGCTACTCGCGCTGCTGACGGCGTGCTCGATCCTGCCCAGGGCCGAAACGCCGAAGATCTACACCCTGCCTGCCGCACCAGGTGCACGGCCCGGTGCCGCGACGCCGGTGCCCTGGGCACTGCGCATCGCCGCGCCCAGCGCGCCACGTTCGCTGGATAACGTGCGCATCGCCGTCGTGCCGGACTCGAACCAGATCACCGTGTACGCCGGAGCGCGGTGGAGCGACACGACGACCAACCTGTTCCGCGATCGCCTGGCGGATGCGTTCCGTGACAGTGGCCGCATCGCCGCGCTGAGTACGGACGAGAGCAATCTCGGCGCGGACTTTGAACTGGGCGGCAGCCTCGCCGCGTTCCAAACGGAATACGCCGCGGGCAAGCCGGAGGTCGTGATCCGCTATGACGCCGTGCTTGCCGCTACGCGCAAGCACCAGATCGTCGGCAGCCGCCGCTTCGAAGTCCACGAACCGGTGGACGGCAAGGACGTACCGCAGGTGGTCGAGGCGTTCGGGCGAGCGATGGATAAGGTATCGCGTGAGGTGGTGGGGTGGACTCTCGAGGCTGGTAGCGCCCGGTAGGACCCACCGCCAAGTAGGACCCGCCACCAATGTGGGAGCCGCTTCAGCGGCGATGCCTCTGGTGCGGCAAGAGCATCGCCGCTGAAGCGGCTCCCACAGAAGATCTGCGTTCTTATGCAGGCTCGACGGGATACGCGGGCTCGGCATCCAGCGACGACGCACACACCGCGGCCAATTCCAGCAACCGCAGATCCGAGCCACGCGCGCCGACCAACTGCATMCCGATCGGCATGCCGTTGGCCAGCGTACCCATCGGAATGCTGACCGCCGGACACCCGGCGAGGCTGGCGAAACTGCACAGGTCCGCCTGCGACGCCGGCGCGGGGCCATCCAGCGGGAAAGCCCCCTGCGATGTCGTCGGGATCACCAGCACATCCACCTGGGCGAACAGGCGACGCATCTTCAGCGTCGCGTCGTCGAGCACCCGATCCGCGGCGACRTATTCGGCGGCCGACTTGCGCGCGGCGAAATCGACCATCTGCCGGAAACCCGGTGAGACCGGATACGCCTCATCCGCCAACTCATCCGCGAAGGTGTTGAGCATCTCCGCTTCCATCAGGAGAAGCCCTGCCCGACGCGTCCTGGCGAAGTCCCAGTCCGAGAAATCGACGGTACGACGTTCGCCCAGCTCACCGTTGAGCTTGCCCAGCGCCGCCTCGAAGACATCGATCACGTCACTGTCGACACCGACGGCGGCCAGGTCGGGCAGGAAACCGGAGCGCAGGTTGCCCGGCTCCCAGTCCGGCGGCGAGAACGCTACCCGGCGACGGCGCGAGCGGGCGTCGTCGGCGTCGTAACCGGCCAGCGTCTGCAGGAGCACCGTGAGGTCGTCCACGCCACGCGCGAGCAGGCCGACCGCATCCAGACGGCGAGCCGCCGGCACCAGGCCGCGGGCCGAAATCTCGCCATGCGTGGGTTTCAGGGCATACACGCCGCAATAGCTGGCCGGAATGCGGACCGACCCCAGCGTGTCGGAGCCTATCGCCGCGACCGCCATGCCGGAGGCAACGGCAGCGGCCGCGCCACCGGACGAACCGCCAGCGGTGTAACCGAGACGATGCGGATTGTGCGTCGCGC
>NZ_JBFUJE010000183.1:0-7499 GCF_056401535.1 Luteibacter sp. P4_E6
CCATGGACAAGCCTCGGTCGGAGAGAACATCGATGAAAATGCTCAGGCCGCCGCAAACGCAGGCGATAACGTAGCGACATTTGGTTGGGCCTTTGCTGGTGCGGCGTGGAATCTTCTTGGCGCCGAGTCGGTAAGTCAGGTAGCTGACAAGGGGACGGCAGCTGGCACTGAAAACATGGTGATGGCCGCAGTTTCTATCGTCTCTTTGGGCAAAGGTGAGGAAGCAGCCACAATTGGTAAGGATGCCCTGCAGGGCGTCGAAAACATCGCAAAAGACGTTGCTTCGACGTCTAAAGCCTTCAGCAAGGAAAAGCAAGCCTTAGTCGATATGGCTAAGTCAGATAAGAGAACCGGAATCACGTCTGGTGACATGCAGGCTTATAAAGATCTAAACAAAGAATTGCCGGACCCATTTCCTACGAACAAAGTACGTGGGCCCGAATCACACGATTCCGGCGCCCCTACTTCTCAGCAGCCCCATGGTCACGTTGGGCCAGTTGATCACATTCCAATTAAGGACCCACCACAATAATGACTAAAATTTTAGATTGGTTAGTAAAGGCGTGCGATGAACTAGGGCTCGGCATCGACGCCGGATATGTGATTGTTTTAGGAAACGGCCACCAGATAGGGACTGTTGCGAGAATCCGTGATCTGGGGGCAAAAAATGGAATGCTGATAATTTCCCAATATTCACAGGTGAAGCAATATCAGGATGAAGTAAAGCAACTGGGATATGCATTTTCGGTCTTGGATGAACCTTCCCCACAAGAGAGCTATGACCATGAATCCTTCATCGAGATGTTTCATGACTGGGGGTGGGCAGGAGCTGAAGCTAAGCGGCCCGATTGGTTTGGCTGCTGATAGCCCCGACGTCCCCCCAGATTTGAGTAGCGGTCGGGTTTCGACTCCCATGCTCTGCCGCCACCTCAGCTCACGTCGATACCCGGGCTTCCCTCGACCACGGTGCCGACGATGCTTGCGCGCGGATAGCCGGCGTCCTCGATCAGCATGCGTACGGCTGCGGCACGCTCTGCCTTGCAGGCGACCAGGAGGCCGCCGGACGTCTGCGGGTCAGTCAGAAGATCGCGGCGCCATGAAGGCAGGTCGCTGGCCAGGTCGACGCCCTCGCCGTAGCTGTCCCAGTTTCGCTTCGGCGCGCCGGTGATGAAGCCCGCTTCGGCCAGCTCCCTTGCCTGCGTAAAGAAGGGAACACGCGCCTCATCGAGAGCGATGCGCACGCCGCTGCCGCGCGCCATTTCCATGGCGTGGCCGAGCAACCCGAAGCCGGTGACATCCGTGATCGCATGCACGTCCTCATCCTTGCCCAGCTCATGCCCGATGCGGTTGAGCAGCGTGGTCGAGGCAATCATCTCGTCATAGGCGTCCTGCGGAAGCGACTGCTTCTTGAACGCGGCAGAGTAGATCCCCACCCCGATTGCCTTGGTCAGGATGAGTACGTCACCCGGTTTCGCGCCCGTGTTGCGGCGTACGTTGGACGGGGTGCACAAGCCAATCGCTGCGAGCCCGTAGATCGGCTCGGCCGAATCGATCGAATGGCCACCCGCGATCGGAATACCTGCCTCGGCGCAGACCGCTTCGCCACCGGCARGGATGGCGCGCACGGTCTCGATGTCGACCTTGCCCAATGGCATGCCGAGAATGGCGAGCGCCATGATCGGCTTGCCGCCCATCGCATAGACGTCGGAGAGCGCATTGGCGCCGGCGATCCGGCCGAAATCGTGGGGATCGTCGACCACCGGCATGAAGAAGTCCGTCGTGGCGATCACGCAGGTATGGTCGTCCACCTGCCACACCGCCGCGTCGTCACTGGATTCGGTACCCACGAGCAACTGGGCGAACGGCATTGTCGCCGGCTTGTCGGCGAGTAATTGCCGGAGCACCGACGGTGAGAGCTTGCAGCCACAACCGCCGCCATGGGCAAGTTCAGTCAAACGGGTACAAGTCATGGAAAGCTCCACCAAAGTTGCGCTGGCGCGACGGAGGGGTCATGCGGCAGGATAACCATAGACGATTTTCGGGGGGATGCCATGTCCGTCGCTCTGCGTAGCGCCCGTACCGTGCGCTGGTCCGTCTTCCTGTTGCTGGCTGTCGTCGGCCTCTTCTACGTGAAGTGGTTTCCGTACTACGGCCGCGCCTTCGACGCCGCAGCGAACCATTCCATCGGCAAGTCCATCCTGATGGGCGACGCATCCAGCGCGCCCGACCCGTCTTTGAGTGCAGCCCTCGGCTATGCCGTTGCTTACGGGAAAGCCATCTGGAAGGCCATGGTGCTCGGCCTGCTGCTCGGTTCCGGCATCCAGGCCCTGATCCCGTCGAATTGGGTTCAACGTGCCCTGGGCAAGCCAGGCTTTGCCGGTACGGTAGCCGGTGGCCTCATGGGCATACCGGGCATGATGTGTACGTGTTGCGCCGCACCCGTGGTCGTGGGGCTCCGCAGGCAGCGGGCCGCCACAGGGCCGTCGGTCGCGTTCTGGCTGTCGAACACCATGCTCAATCCGGCGACACTGGTGTTCACCGGCTTCGTCCTCGGCTGGAACTGGACGCTGCTTCGCGTACTACTTAGCGTTCCGATGGTCTTCGGGCTGGGTTACCTCGCGAACCGGTTCATGATCAGGGACACGACGGCTCCGCTCGAGGCCTTGCCGACCGAAACCGAACACGAAGCCTCATCGCTGGCCGATGTGGGCCGCCGATGGGTCACGGTGTTCGCCCGCATGACGCTGCGATTGATCCCCGAATACATCGTGATCGTGCTGCTGCTCGGCGCCGCGCGCGCCTGGATGTTCCCGCACATCGGCCCGGAGATCGGCGAACAATGGTTCTGGATCGTCGCGCTGGCCGTGGCGGGCATGTTGTTCGTCATTCCCACCGCAGGTGAAGTACCCATCGTGCAGGCGATGCTCGTCCTCGGCATGGGGGCCGGACCTGCCGCGGCTTTGCTGATCACCCTGCCGCCGGTCAGTTTGCCCTCGATGGCGATGCTTGGCCGTTCCCTGCCCTGGCGCCTGCTCGTGTCGCTTGCGGCGGCGGTGGTGGGCTTTGGTGTGCTGGCCGGGCTGATAGCCTCGGGTCTCCAGATGCATTGATCTGCATTACGTCCGTACTTCGACCCATTGGCTGCGCCAGGCGGGCGCGTCGAACGGATCCGCGAAATACTGCGTCTCGTGCGCTACCTTGCCGTCGCGAAACTCCATGATGCTCACCGTGAAGGCGCGCTTGCCCTGGTAGGTGATGATGTACTCGGTCACCCACAGATGGTCCTGCCCGACGATACGCCRCACCTTGAACCCGGAGGGCTTACCGGGGTGATGGCTGCGAAGCGCCTGTAGGTTATGCCGCCCGTGAATCACCTCGCCTGACTGCGGATACTCGCAAACCGCATCATCATGGTAAATCTCGTGTTCGGCGAATTGATCGCCGCTGGCGGATGCCGCCCAGTGCTGGTCGATGGCCGATCGGATGCTCTGCTCGTTCATCCCGCACCTCCCGTGAATAGGCCTGGCTGCTTGTTCGCACGCTAGCACCTTCGCCCACAGCCGGACATCAACCGAAAGTATGTCCGGGTGGCACGCTACCGAGTCGCCTGCGGAGCGATACTGCAGAGGTCTGTCGAAGAGGTCCCCCGAATGAACACCCTCGCTTTCTTTGCCGCCGGCATGATCATGACCGCCACGTCGAGCGCAGCCACGCTACCGTCCAGTCATGCGACGACCACCTACCATCGCGTTACCGTCGACGGCGTCGGCGTGTTCTATCGCGAGGCCGGACCCAGGGATGCGCCGACGCTGGTGCTGTTGCATGGCTTCCCGTCGTCGTCTCGCCAGTTCGACAGCCTTATTCCGTTACTTGCCACGCGCTACCACCTGATCGCGCCGGACTATCCCGGTTTCGGTCAGAGCGACGCACCGGATCCGTCGACGTACGCCTATACGTTCGATCATCTCGCCGAGACGACGAATGGACTTCTCGAACAACTCGGCCTGAAAAAATACTCGCTGTACCTGCATGATTACGGCGGTCCCGTCGGTTTTCGGATCATGGTGAAGCATCCCGAGCGCGTGCAGGCGTTGATTGTCTCCAACGCCAACGTTTACCAGGAAGGGCTCGGGAAGAAGTGGGCGCTTATCGCGGAGTACTGGAAGGATCCCAAAGCCCACCCGGAGGTTTTTGCGAACTTCGTCTCGCAAGCGGCCACGGAGCAACGTCACACGCTTGGCAGCTCRCATCCGGAACGCTACAACCCCGACACATGGACCGACGAGTTCGCGCACCTGTCACGCCCGGGACAGCAGGAGATCCAGTCGGCGCTGTTGTACGACTATCGGAACAACGTGGCCTCGTATCCGGCCTGGCAGGCGTGGCTGCGTGCGCACAAGCCGCCGACCCTTGTCGTCTGGGGCAAGAACGATCCCTCGTTCATCGGCCAGGGCGGCGAAGCGTATCGACACGACGTTCCCGACGCCGAAGTCCACCTGGTCGACGCCGGTCATTTCCCCTGGGATGAAAAGGTCGACGAGATAGCCACGCTGGTCCTGGCCTTCCTCGACAGGCAGCCTCGCTGAACGCGGCGTGCCGGCAACCGCCGGTCGGGGCGCCTGACGCTTATACTAACCGACTCGTTTGTTTCACTACGTACCCAAAAACATGTTGAGAAGCGACCAAGTTCTTGTGACCGTCGGCACGGCCTGCACCCTTTCGGCAGTGGGTTCGACGGAAACCTACCAGGCCCTGGTGGCCCGGTCGGATGAATTCCTTCCCCTCGCGGCATTCGATGCCGGCCTGGTGGATATCGACCCGGAGGCGGCCAGCGCCGTCGATGGCATGCGTTGGGCAACGGGCGAACACGCCGGCGAGCCGGTCACGCTGGACGAACTGAAGCAGCTGCACGGCGAGTCCCTGCGCGCCAACAGCGGCATCCGGCACGTACCCGGTGTGCGCGAACTGGCCCCGCGCGTGGTCACCGACATCGCCGCGCCGCTTCCTCACGATCTGGAAACCGTCGGCCTGCGGCGCCTGGCAGGCCTGCGCTACGAGGACATCCGTGCCTCAAAGCTCAAAGACATGCACGGGCTTTTCCAGGACGACGCCTTGCTCAGCCCTTCGTTGCAGGCGCAGCTGTTTGCCTACGGCGCCCTGGGCGCCCTGGCCGGCCTGCCGCGCCCGCTTTCGGAACTGGTGCCCAACCCGTTCGACTTCCGCGTGGCGTCAGCCACCGCGTTCGGCGGCATGGATGCCCTCGCCCAATGGCTACGGCCGGATGCGCCGTTGCCCGAAGGCGGCATCCCCAAAGACACCTTCGCCGTGCGGCTCTCGCACTCGCTGGGCTCGCATGGCCCTGCGCTGGTGTCGACCATGCTTTCGCCGAGCTACAGCATCAGCCGGGTACTGAAGAATCCGGAGCTGCGCGAATCGTTGCGCTCGGACGATATCGGCTACACGCGCGTGCCGCAGGCGCCGATGACCGCGGTGGGTGCCTGTGCCTCCAGCCTCATCGCCCTCGCCGATGTCGCGCCGCAGATGCTGTTCGACTATCCCGGCTTTCATAAGCCACAGATGGTGCTACTCACGGCGGCGGATGCCGCGTTGCAATCGCGCTACGGCATCCTCGAAGCCTTTGGCGGCGGCGCCCTGATGACGGGCGACAAGCTCGCCGCCAAGAACGCCGCGCATGCCGACGGTAACGTGCGCAGCGTGCACGATTCGCTCGCCCCATTCGATGTCGACGCCGACGGCACCGTGGTCGGCCATGGCGGCTCGGGCCTGCTGGTGACCACCCTCGAATTCGCCCTGCGCAACCAGCTGGATATCACGTCCATCATCGTCGGCTGGGGCCAGAGCGGCGAAGCCGGTGGCAAGGCGCACTTCGCGGGTGTCGGCTTCGGCGGCGAAAACGCGCTGGTCCAGGCACTCGACATGGCGTTCCAGGGTCACGGCTACGGCGTCGGCGACTTCCAGTACATGGCGGCTCATGCCACGGGTACGCGCACGAATTCGAAAACGGATCTCGGCACGGCGCTGGCGGGCTTGCGTGGCGCGGCTCAGAGGCAAGGCCTGACCGGGGAACTGCCCAAACTCGTGGTCGGTACACCGAAGGCGGTCGGCGATGGCCACACCATGGGTGAGACCGGGCTGAAAGCCTTGTCGCAGGCCCTGCAGTTCGTCCTGGGGCGCACGGCGCCGGGCGTACCCACGCTGCGTCGACTCGATCCCGATCTTGCCGAGATCGCCAGTCACTTCCACCTGCAGGCCGAGCCGTCGCCGGGTAACGCCGATGGTGGTGCGATCTGCGCGACCCAGGGGTTCGGTGGCTACAACGGCGCCGTGGCACTGCGGTCGGCCACGGCGGAAGCCTTCGCGCGGTACGCGTGCGATGCCGAGACACTGGCAACGTATCTCGCCGCGTGGCCGACGATCCGCAGCGAGCGCGAACAGCGTGAGCGGGTGGCGCGACGCGGCCCGAAGCTGGCCCTGTCGATGGCGGAAAAGCATCGGTGGATCGGGCTGGACTGAGTTACGGGACGACGGGAAGAAGTCACCGGTGACTTCACACACCTTCGATTGACGGGCCCCCGCGCATCGCCGAGGGTTGAAGGTATTGTCCTTGCTCCGGTCCATCGTATGCACCGTCATGCCGTTCGCCTAGCCGAGGCCTTGCTCCTGTTTGCCATGCTCGCCTCCCCGCTCCTTTCCGCCCAGGACGCGGCGATCCCGGCCACGACCCTTTCCCCGGCCGATGCACAGCGGGCCGCCGATGTCCTGCAGGATGCACACAAGCGCGCCGAAGCGATCCGCACACTACAAGCGATAGCGGCTGGCGCCCCGGCGCCCGCCTCATCGACTGCCGCTCACCCCACGCCTGCTCGCGTCGCTGTTCCGCCCCCGGCCACTACCGCAGCCACTTCAGCAGCCATCCCCTTGCAGCAGGACGGCCTCATCGCCCGAATGCTTCGCCACATCGGCCAGTGGGAAGATGGGTTGGGCGGGCAGCTGGCGCAGCTTCGCCATGTCGTCGGCGAGCTTCCCGCTGTCGCCCGGCAGACGACGAACAACCTTGCGAGGGGCGATCAACGCGAGCTGGTCGGACATCTGCTGCTCGTGCTCGTGATCGCGTTCGGTGTCGGTCTCGCCGCCGAATGGGGCATGCTTCGCCTCCTCGCACGGCCGCGGCGCGGACTCACCGCGCACGCGGACGAAGCCGACCAACCCGCGCCCGCTGCCGAAGCGCCCAATCACACCAACCACTGGCGCACGCTACGCCACCTGCCGTTCGCGCTGGCGACGCTGCTGCTCGATCTTCTTCCGGTCGCTGTGTTCTTCCTCTTCGCCGGGCTCTTGCTGCGCTGGATGACTGACAACCCGCAGGTGGCCGACATCACCAGCGGCTTTGTCGATGGTTACGTCACCGCGCGCATCGGTATGTGCGTGCTGCGGCTGCTCGTCTCGCCCGTGGGTCACGGCCTGAGGCTCATCAGGGT
>NZ_JBFUJE010000184.1:0-7452 GCF_056401535.1 Luteibacter sp. P4_E6
TGATCGAACGAGCGGTTCTCCTGCATGAGGATGACCACGTGAGCCACGTCCGCGATCGTGCCCGTTCGTCGGTCCGGCGGTGTCGCCAAGGCGCGCGCGATGGAAGCAGGAAAACCCTGGGCGAGCAGTGACGCCGCCACCGTGGCCCCGGCGGCATGGAGGAAACGACGGCGATCGCGGGAAACCATGAAAGGGTTCAGTCCTTGGCAAGCGATTCGATCAGGGCGGCATGCAGGGCCGGTGTCGCGGCGGCGACCACGCGACCGCCGCTGTCCAGGCCGAGTGTGCGGCCTTCCCAGTCCGTGATGACGCCGCCTGCTGCCTGGACCACCGGCGCGATGGCCAGATAGTCGTACGGCATAAGATTCGCTTCTATCACTGCATCGATATGACCGGACGCCAACATGCCGTAACCGTAGCAGTCGCCACCGAAGCGACGGGTGTACGCGGCGCGGCTGGTGCGGTCGAAACGCGCCCATTCGTCGGGCGTGAACATGTCGGGCGTGGTGGTGTACAAGGTAGCCGCTTCCAGCGCCGTGCATCCGCTGGTGCGGCAGAACGCACCGTTCATCGTCGTGCCGACACCCACATGGCCGATCCAGCGCTCGTCGAGTGCCGGCATGTCGAGGATGCCGAGCATGGGCTTGCCGTGGCGAAGCAACGCGAGCAGCGTACCCCACAGCGGCCAGCCCGAAATGAAGCTGCGCGTACCGTCGATGGGATCGATCGACCAGACGAACTCGGCGTCGATACGGGTCGCGCCGTATTCCTCGCCCAGCAGGCCGTGATCGGGCCACGCGTTGCCGATACGTTCGCGAAGCATGGATTCCACACCCCGGTCGACGGCTGTCACGGGGCTCATGTCACCCTTCAGGGTGACGTCGACCGGCTGGCGGAACCGGGGCAACGAAAAGGCGCGTGCATTGTCGGCGATGCCCGTGGCAAACACCTCGAATTCCTTCCGCTCCGCGGCGGACAACGATTCCATCAACGACACTCCTGGGCTGAAAAAAACGTGCGCGACCTAGCGTTTGCACGTTTCGGATTGATGACAAAAACGAAAATTCTCTGCTGGACCATATGCCCCATGTTTGCAAATATACCCAAATCGCCACAAGGATGTGTCATCTTTCAACCCTGGGGACTGGACTGGCAACCATGCACGTATACCGCCAAATCGGAAGCGTTCTTGCGCTGCTCGCGGCATGCGGTAGCGTGCGTGCCGGTGACCTGACCGTTTACTCGGCACTGGAGAGCGACGAGATAGCCATCTATCTCGCTGCCGCAAAGAAGGCCCTGCCGGACATCGACGTGCACGTGCTGCGCCTGTCCAGCGGCGATCTCGCCGCACGCTTGCTTGCCGAGTCGGCCGAGCCACGTAACGATGCGATCTGGGGGATGGCCGTCACCGATATGCTCGACCCCCGCATCGCCGCCCTGCTCACGCCGGTGCACGGTAGCAACATCGACCGCATGCCTGCGAGCTTCCGAGGGAGCGATGCGACGTGGTTCGCCCCGACCGGCTACCTTGCGGCGCTTTGCGTCAACCGGGATGCGCTCGCAGAACGCGGATTGCCCATGCCGCATACGTGGCGCGACCTCACCTCGCCGATGTATCGCGGTCAGATCGCCATGCCCGATCCCGCATCGTCGGGGACCGGCTACATGGTGCTTTCCTCACTATCGGATGCAGGGCGTAACGCCGAAGGCATGCGCCTGGTCACCGACATCGCACGCAATGTCGGCCAGGAAACGCTCTCCGGGTCGGCACCTTGCAAGCTGGCGCGCATCGGCGAATTCCCCATCGGTATCTCGTTCGCGTTCTCCGCCATGCAGTCGATTCGCCAGGGTTACCCGGTGACCATGGTGATTCCCTCCGATGGTGCGGGCTACGAACTCGAAGGTTCGGCCATGATGAAGAGCGCCTCCCACGTCGCCGAGGCAAGGCGCTTTCTCGACTGGACAGCCTCGGCCGATGCCGCCGCGTTATATCGAGGCTTCAAGGAGATCGTGTCCACGCCAGGCAGCGAACCCACGGACGAACAACTTCGGCAAGGCCTGCCTGCCCATCTCGTCGCGACGCTACCCGCGCGCGATTTCGCCACTGCCGCGCGTGAGCGCGCGGCACTCATTGCCAGGTTCAAGCAGCTGACGCGCTGACGCGCCGGCTGCCGGGGAGACGAGGGGAATGCATCTTCGCATCGATGACATCGCGAAGGCCTGGAGCGGACATACCGTGCTCGACGGCGTGTCGTTCCACGCCGGCGAAAGCGATTTCGTCTGCCTGCTCGGCCCCAGCGGCTGTGGCAAGACCACCCTGTTGCGTATCGTCGCTGGCCTGACCGCGCCTGACAGGGGCCGGATCATCCTCGACGGGCAGGACATCACCGCCCTGCCCGCGCGGGAACGTCGCATGGGCCTGGTTTTCCAATCGTATTCGCTGTTTCCCGACATGACCGTGGCCGCCAACGTCGGTTATCCGATGCGCTTGCGCGGCGAATCGCCGGCCGCAATCGCCACCCATACCGGTGAATGGCTGGAGCGCGTGGGTCTGGGCACGCTGGCCACACGGTTTCCGGACCAGCTTTCCGGTGGCCAGCAGCAACGCGTGGCGCTGGCTCGCGCGCTGGCGGCCAATCCATCGATGCTGCTGCTCGACGAGCCGCTCTCCGCGCTTGACCCGGCTATCCGGGGCCAACTGCGCGGGGAGATTCGTGCCCTGCAACGCTCGCTAGGCATCCCCACCATCATGGTCACGCATGACCAGGATGAAGCGTTGGCCATGGCCGACACCATTGTCTGCATGAACGACGGGCGCATCGAACAGATCGGCTCGCCGCGCTGTCTCTATGAGCGGCCACGCACGCGCTTCGTCGCCGACTTCATCGGTCATGCCAACCTGCTGCCGACAGGCTTCGTGCGCGAGACCCTGCCGGCCTTCCTCGAACGCCGGCCGCCCGGCCCCGATCCGACCTTCGAACTCTGCCTGCGTCCCGAAGACCTGCTCATCGACGCGGATCCGCGCGGCGAAGGTGTCATTGAAGACATCACCTTCCTCGGCAACCTGGCGCGCGCCCATATCGCGTGGCGCGGCCGCCGCGTTCTCGCCGAACTGCCCGGCCGCAGCCCCCTCGTTCGCGGCGAAACCGTATCGATCGATGCCGTACGCGGCGCGTGGGTGAGTACGTGAGCAGCGTCGTCGCACCCCGTGCCATCGCCCGCCCGCGGTTCGGCGCCGCCTTGCTACTGGCGCTTCCGCTGCTTGGCCTGTTGTTGTTCTTCGTGCA
This sequence comes from Luteibacter sp. P4_E6, assembly GCF_056401535.1. Classification (NCBI taxonomy): domain Bacteria; kingdom Pseudomonadati; phylum Pseudomonadota; class Gammaproteobacteria; order Lysobacterales; family Rhodanobacteraceae; genus Luteibacter; species Luteibacter sp. P4_E6. The sequence goes on from NZ_JBFUJE010000184.1 coordinate 3,288, forward strand.
CCCGTTGCTGACCGTGCTCTGGCGCAGCGTCACCGATGCGAACGGCGCATTCACTCTTGCCAACTATGGGCGTCTTCTCGACGATCCGGGCCTGCCTCGCGCGGCGCTTCGCAGCCTGAGCATCGGCGTCGCCACGACGTTTACGACGATGGCGTTCGGCCTTTGCCTTGCCATGACCCTGCACCGCTCTCGCCTCCGCGGCAAGTTCCTTATCCGCGGCGCGCTGCTGCTGCCGATGCTGGCGCCGTCGCTGGTGCTGGGTCTCGGACTGGTCTGCCTGCTCGGCCGTAACGGCCTGGTCCATCGCCTCACCGGGATACCGACGGATATCTACGGGCTCTGGGGTCTGCTGATCGCCAATACGCTTTATGGCCTGCCGCAGGTCGTCATCATCGTTTCGGCAGCGCTGGAGCGCACGCCGGCACGCCACTACGATGCCGCGGCATCCATGGGTGCGACACCATGGCGCCAGTTCATCGACGTCACCCTGCCGCGCCTGCGCTTCGCCTTGCTCGCCGCCGCCTTCCTCGTCTTCACCGAAACGCTCACGGATTTCGGCAGCGCCGTGGTCGTCGGTGGCAGCTACCGCGTGCTCGCCATGGAGATTTACAGCGAAGTGGTCGGCCAGCTCGACTTCGCCATGGGCGCCACGCTCGGCGTGGTGTTGCTGGCGCCGGCGTTGCTTTCGGTATGGCTTGGCCGCCTCGCGAAACGTCGACAGGACAGTGGCGATGCGAGCCCGGGACGCGCGCTCGTACCGGAGCATCATCCCTTACGCGACGCGGTGCTCGGCACGGTGGCGGCGATCGCCCTGTTGCCCGTGGTCGCGGTGGTCGGCACCGTGGCCTATGTGAGCGTCGTCAAGCTATGGCCTTACGATCGCACGCTGACGCTGGCCAATTACACCGGCGGCATGCCCGATGGTTACGGCCCGGTAGCGACGTCACTCGGCGTCTCGCTGCTCGCCGCCGTGGTCGGCGTCGTGATGATCTTCGCGCTGTCGGCGGGACTGCGCCGTGCCTCGCCACGCGTCGCTCGCCCGCTGCAGGTCCTCGCATCGCTGCCCGCCGCCGTACCCGGCATGGTGCTCGGCCTCGGTTACGTGCTCACGTTCAACCATGGCGCGCTCTCGGGATGGTTCTACGGCAGCGCCGCCATCGTTGCCGCGTGCAGCCTCTACCACTACCACGCACAGGCCTTTCTCACGATGCAGACCGGCATGCGCCAGGTGCCGGATGCGCTCGAGGATGCCGTCGCGTCGTTCGGCGGCGACACGCGCCATGTCCTGCGCGACGCCGTGCTGCCGTTTGCCATGCCGGCGGCCATTTCCACCTTCTTTTATCTGTTCATGCGCTCGCTGGTGACGTTGTCGGGCGTGATCTTCCTCGTGACACCCGGTCTGGGACTTGCGTCCGTCGCCGTCATGCGACTGGACGAAAACGGGTTCCTCGCCCAGGCCGCGGCGTACGCCATGTGCGTCGTCGTGGCCGGCGCACTCGCCCTCGGGGCGATGCGCCTCCTCCTCCACGTACTCAAGGACCGACGCCATGTGGCATGAAGAAAGGCACACCCGCATCCGCGACCTCCTCCGCACCAGCGGTCAGGTTTCCGTCGAACGCATCGTGACGGAGCTGGGTGTATCGCGCGAGACGATCCGCCGCGATCTCGTCGAGCTGGCCGAGCGTGGCGAGATCCGCCGCGTGCACGGTGGCGCGGTACTCACCGGCGACGAACCGCCGATCGACGTGCGCCACGCAACCCGCGTGCGCGAGAAGCGCGCCATCGCGAAGAAAGTCGCCAGCCTGGTGGAAAGTGGCCAGACCATTTTCATGGACGCTGGCAGCACGATGACCCTCGTTGCCGAGGCGCTCGCCACGCGTAGCGGCCTCACGATCGTCACCAATGCCGTGGACGTCGCCGCACGCTTCGCGGCGCGTACCGGCAACGAGGTGCACCTGCTCGGTGGCCGTTTCAACGCGCAGATTGGCTGCACCGGCGGCTCCGGCACCATCGCCGAGATAGCGCGCTACCAACCCCACCTGGCGATCCTGTCGCCGGTGGGCATCGAGGCAAAAGCCGGTGCCAGCAGTTTTGAAATGGAAGAAGCCGAAATCGCGCGAGCCATGTGCGCGAATGCACGCCGCATCGTGATCGCAGCCGATCATTCGAAGATCGGTGTGCGCAGTCGCGTTGCCTGGTGTCCCGCCGATCGCATCGACGTGCTGGTCACCGACCGGCGCTCGGAGAAGTCGCGGGCGATTGCCGCGATCGGCAAGGCCATCGGCGAGATCGAGTACGCCTGATCCTGCGGGCCTGCGCAAGCAGGCCTGGTCGATCCACCTGAAACAACAAAGTGCCAGGAAGGCCCTGTTCTACCCAACGTTTAGATCGATTGAAACCTCACTGTCACGTCAAAAGACCTTCCGGAGCATCCCTATGAGTTCCCGCATCACCCTCCGACGCACCCTACTCTGCGCCGCCGTCGCGGCCTCTCTTACCGGCATCGCCCATGGCCAGGCGACGTCCGGCCGTATTGCCGGCCAGGCCCCCGTGGCCGCCGGTGAAACCGTCCTGATCGAAGGTAGCAACGGCATCACCCGCGAAGTCAACGTCGACTCGCGTGGCCGCTATGTCGCCGAAGCGTTGCCGCTGGCCACGTACAAGGTCTCGCTCAAAGCCGATGGCAAGGTCGTCGACTCGCGTGACAACGTCACGCTGCGCGTGGGTGCGGCTACCGATGTGTCGTTCGATGGCGGCGCTGCCGCCAATGCAAGCGGCGCTCAGGATCTGTCAGGCGTTACCGTCTCGGCGAACAACCTGCCGACAATCGACGTCGCCACCGTCGCATCGAGCACGGTCATCACCGCTGCAGAGATGGCCCGCCTGCCACTGGCCCGCACCGCTGAAGGCGTCGCCCTGCTCGCACCGGGCGCCGTGGCCGGCTACAGCGGCTTCAAGGGCGCCATGGGCAACTCGCTGGTCAGTTTCTCGGGCTCCTCGGTGACAGAGAACGCGTATTACATCAACGGCATGAACACTACCGATCCGCTCAGCGGTTTCGGTGGCATCAGCCTGCCTTATGGCGCCGTGGATCAGGAAGAAGTGTTGAGTGGCGGTTACTCCGCCATGTACGGCCGCTCGGACGGCGGCGTGATCAGCCAGGTCGGCAAGCGCGGCACGAATGAATGGCACTTCGGCGCCCAGGTGCTGTGGGAACCCGATTTCGCCCGTGCCGACGCGCGCAACATCACCTACGGCCACAGCAACCCGGCGCCTCCGGGTACGATCGAACAGCGCAACGACGACAACCACGAGTGGACCTCCACGGTCAGCGCGTATGCCGGCGGCCCGCTGATCAAGGACAAGCTGTACATCTTCACCGCCTTGGAAATGGCACGCACCGAAGGCAACAGCATCGGCGACGTCAACCACTCGTACGACACGAAGTACACGTACAAGGATCCGAAGTGGTACGGCAAGATCGACTGGAACATCAACGACAGCAATATCCTCGAGCTGACCGGCGTCAGCCAGACGCATCGCACCAACGGTAACGAGTACGACTACGACTACAACACGAACACCAAGGGCGATTTCGTCAGCACCGACACGACGTACAAGACCAAGGCCATGGTCTACACGGCCAAGTTCACCAGCTACATCACGGACGACCTGACGCTCACCGCGCTCTACGGCAAGTCCAAGCTCACCTATTACAACGAGCCGCCGAACACTGGCGTCACCGGGCCGTTCATCGGAAACTCTTCCGCGGAAAACCCGGCGATCACGGGCGGCACGCCTATCACCAACGGCCAGACGCTGGATACGATCGACAATCCGGATCACACCTCGACCAATCGCAACCTGCGCGTCGACCTGAACTACAAGATCGGTAACCACTCCATTACGGCCGGTATCGATAATCAGGATTCGCACGACATCGACGATGGCACCACCATCGGTGGCGACGGCTACGAGCTGTGGTACGCGAAACAGGATCCGAACCTCAACATCAGCGACAGTCCGTTCGTCGACAAGCCGGGCAATTACCCGGGCGGCGAAACCGGCTACTACGGCTATATCCGCCACTACAACACGCTCGCCTCGGTGCGCGTGAAGCAGCGTGCGCAATACGTCATGGACGATTGGCAGGTAACCGACAAGA
>NZ_JBFUJE010000185.1:0-7385 GCF_056401535.1 Luteibacter sp. P4_E6
ATAAGTACACGGCCGCGCAGCGGCCTTTCCGGTACGAAACGCGGAGGACGTGTCTGAGCAGCGAGGGTGGGCACCGAAGGCTCTGCGCCTCACCCCTCCAAGCGAACGCGTTACAAGGCGGCGGCCAGGCGCGTCGCCTTATCGATCGCGCGCTTCGCATCCAGCTCCGCCGCGACGTCGGCACCACCTACCAGCCTGACATCCACGCCGCGCGCCACGAGTGCTTCGTGCAACTGCCGGTTCGGCTCCTGTCCTGCGCAGACGATGACGTTGTCCACCTCGAGCACCTGTGCCTCGCCGTCAATGGTGACATGCAGGCCGGCGTCGTCGATGCGGTCGTACGCCACGCCGCCCACCATCGCTACCTTCTTGTTCTTCAGCGTCGCACGATGGACCCAGCCCGAGGTCTTGTTCAACCTTGCGCCAGGGCGTCCCGCCGTGCGCTGAAGCAGCCAGATCTGCCGTTCCGATTTTTCCGGTCGTGCGGGCATGAGGCCACCCGGCGTCGCCATGGTCATGTCGACGCCCCATTCCTTTGTCCAGCGCGCGATGTCGGTGCTGGGGGAGGGCGCCGCTTCACTGAGGAATTCGGCCACGTCGAAACCGATGCCGCCGGCACCGATGATCGCGACCTTGTGGCCGACCGCGGCGTTGCCATGGAGAACGTCCAGATAGGACAGCACCTTTGCATGGTCCGCACCTGGGAGATCGAGCGGGCGTGGAAGCACGCCGGTCGCAAGGATCACGGTGTCGAAACCATTGCCGGCGAGCACTTCGACGGTGGCATCGGTGCCGAGGCGGCACTCCACGCCGGTCTCGTCGAGGCGATGCCTGAAGTAGCGTAAGGTCTCGCTGAATTCTTCCTTGCCCGGAATGCGCTTGGCCATGTTGAACTGGCCACCGATTTCGGCGGCGCGGTCGAACAACACGACGGCATGACCACGCTCGGCGAGTGTCGTGGCGGCGGCGAGTCCGGCGGGGCCGGCGCCCACGACGGCGACGCGCTTTTTAGCGAGGGCTGGGGTGATGGTGAGTTCGGTTTCGTGGCAGGCGCGCGGATTCACCAGGCACGATGCGCGACGGTTCTCGAAGACGTGGTCGAGGCAGGCCTGGTTGCAGGCGATGCAGGTGTTGATCGCCGCCGGCCGGCTTGCCTTCGCCTTGTTGACCCACTCCGGATCCGCGAGCAACGGGCGCGCCATGGAGACCATGTCGGCATCGCCATGGGCAAGGATCTGTTCGGCCACGTCGGGCATGTTGATGCGGTTCGTGGTGACGAGCGGGATGCCGACTTCGCCCTTCATGCGCCGTGTCACCCAGCTGAAGGCGCCGCGCGGCACGCTGGTGACGATGGTCGGGATGCGCGCCTCATGCCAGCCGATACCGGTGTTGATGATCGTCGCGCCGGCTGCCTCGATGGCCTTGCCCAACGTGACGATGTCGCCCCATGGCTGGGCATCGTCCACCAGGTCCAGCATGGACAGGCGATAGATGATGATGAAGTCCTTGCCTACGGCTTCGCGCGTGCGACGCACGATCTCGATCGGGAAGCGCATGCGGTTCTCGGCCGAGCCGCCCCAGCGGTCCGTGCGCTTATTAGTCCGGGCGGTGAGGAACTGGTTGATCAGGTAGCCTTCCGAACCCATCACCTCGACGCCGTCGTAGCCCGCGTCGCGCGCGAGCTTCGCGCTGCGCACGAAGGCGTCGATGCTGCGCTCCACGCCGCCGGAAGAAAGCGCGCGTGGCGTGAACGGGGTGATCGGCGACTTGATCTTCGACGGCGCCACCGAGAACGGCTGATAGGCATAGCGCCCTGCATGAAGGATCTGCATGCAGATCTTGCCGCCCTCGGCGTGCACGGCGCGCGTGACCTTGCGATGCCGGCCCACGTGCCAGGGCATCGACATCGTTCCCGACATCGGTTTCAGCCAGCCCTGGATGTTCGGCGCGATGCCGCCGGTGACGATGAGGCCGACACCGCCGCGGGCGCGCTCGGCGAAGAAGGCGGCGAGCTTGTCGTAGTCCCCGGCCTTGTCCTCCAGGCCCGTGTGCATGGATCCCATGAGCACGCGGTTGCGCAGCGTGGTGAATCCGAGGTCGAGCGGGGCGAGGAGGTGCGGATAGGACACGGCGGGATCCGGGTTCAAACGATCGTTCGAATGATCCACGTAACCGCCGTCCGGGGCAAGGGCGACAGCACCAATAGGGCTCCGGACCAGTGGCGTTACGGCGTGTATCACGGCGTTTACAAAAGAAGGGGGCCGTTCAGTTTGCGAAATCGGGGAAATCCGCATGGGACGGGGGTCTCTCGGCAGGCGCGACACCGGGCACGCAACTTGCTCTCTCTTGTGACCCGGAACGTTGGCAGGGCGTCCGGCTTTCCCGCAGAAACAGGGGTTTCGCGTCGCTCACAGGAGACTCTCCCATGCGTAAGACTCTTATCGCCACGGCGATCTGCCTCGCTATCGGATTCGCACTGCCGGCCATGGCCGACGATACCCAGACGGGATCGTCAGGCGCATCGGCCCAACGTAAATCGATTGCCGTGCAGTACTCAGACAGCTCGACATACTCGGACAGCTCGACCCACTCGTGGGCCGATAGCTCGACCCACTCGAACACCAACACCACGTCCGGATCGTTCAACACCACCAATGCCATCGCCAATGGCGTATTGAACGGAACGGTCAGCGGTGTCACGACATCCGGTAACGGCAATGTCGCCTCGAACTGGGGCAACGCCAATGGCGGCAAAGGCGGTTCGGGCGGTGACGGCTACGGCGCCAAAGGGTATGGCGGCAAAGGCGGATCCGGTGGTGATGGTGGCAACGCGCGTGCTCGTGGCGCTGTCGGTGGCGACGGCTCGTCCGACAACGGCAGCGCCGGGTCCATGAGCGCATCGGCCGGTGGCAGCGCGCACGGCAACGGCGGCGACGCCTCCGGCGACGGCGGCAATGCACGGTCGCGTGGTGCCGGTGGCGGCGCTCCAACGGGTGGCTCAACGGCTAGCACGGGTGGCGGAAGCGCCAGCACGGGCGGTGCCGGCACGTCTGGTGATGCGACCGCGACGGCGACTGGCGGCGCAGCTACCGGCGGAGCGGGCGGCGAAGCCCTTGCATCGGGCGGCGCAGGCGGAGCGGGTGCGGCCGGCGGTAGCGGCACGGGCGGCAACGGCAATGGCGCAAGCGGCGGTACCGGCGGCAACGGCGGCTCGAACAACGTCAACGCCGGTGACTTCAACATGTCGAACAGCTTGAGTGGTGCAGGTGCGGGCGCAGCCGGCATCAGCAACTTCGCGCAGAACAGTGGCGCGGCGTCGTTGATTCAGCAGGGTGTGAACGTCCAGGCCAACCTCAGCGTAGGCAGCGCTCCGTAAGGCAAGCAAGAACGAAAGCGACGGGAACCACGGAGCGCCTCGCGCGCTCCGTGGACATCCAAAAGGAACGAACGTCCTTGCTGGAGAACACCCATGCCGAACCACCCGATTCACCGCGTGCCCGTTGCACTGGCTGCGATCTTCGCTGCCTGCGCGAGCATGGCCGCATACGCCACACCGCCCCCCGGAGAGGAGCCTCCACCGTCTTTCGGCGCGGCCACCCCGGTCGATCAACTGAAGGACATGAGCGGCGGTACCAACACCACCAACAACGTCAACAACCAGGCCCTCAACGGCACGATGACCGACACGGAGGCGAAGGACAATTTCAGCGCGGGCAACATTGTTTCCGGTGGTTCATTGACGGGCTCCGCGGGCTTGCCGACGGTGATCCAGAACTCCGGCAACAACGTGCTCATCCAGAACTCCACGATCCTCAACATCAGGATGAACCAGTGAGGACGGCCTGCACCGTCGCCCTGCTTTTCGCGCTTGCCGCCACACCGGCGGTCGCGATGGGGGCAGAGGTGCAGACCAGTCCGGGTACGTCGTACCCGCTGCACCTGACGAGCCTTAAGGAAGCGCGTTTCCGCAACACGATCCGGCAGAAGTACGACTTCAGCTGTGGCTCCGCCGCGGTGGCCACGCTGCTCACCTACCAGTACGGCTATCCCATCGACGAGCAGTCCGCTTTCGACGTCATGTACAACAACGGCGACCGCGCCAAGATCGGCAAAGAGGGCTTCTCCTTGCTGGACATCAAGCGGTTCCTCGCTTCGCGCGGTTTCGACGCCGACGGCTTCGACGTCCCGCTGGAAAAGCTCGATGTTGAAGGTATCCCTGCCATCGTGCTGATCAACGAGCGCGGCTACCACCATTTCGTGGTGATCAAGGGCTACAAGAATGACCGTGTGCTGGTCGGCGACCCCGCACGCGGCACCCGTTCGATGTCGAAGCGCCGCTTCGATGCGATGTGGAATAACCACGTCGTCTTCGTCATCCATAACGAACGAGACCGCGCCATTTTCAACAGTCCGCGCGACTGGGCGGTCGCTCCTGCATCACCCATGTTCGAGGGCATCGAGCGTAACGGCCTCAGCCCCATCGTCATGCCCAAGCGCGGACCGGGGGACATATGAAAACCCGCCCCATCCTTTTCGCCGTCGTATTCGCCAGCGGCGCCTGTGCCGCCACGCAGGCGGCCGACTTTCMGATCAACCACGCGGTACCGGACGCCACCCTGGACACGATCCGTGGCGGCTTCGACTTCGGCGACAACCTCGTTGCCTCCTTCGCGCTGCAGCGCACGGTGCTCATCAACGGCATGGAGGCGATGCAGACCACGGTCTCGGTACCCAACATTGCCAACATCACGGCCCAGCAGGCAGCGCAGTTGCAAAGTGCCTTGCAGACCACCGTGATCAATGTGGGCAGCAGCGCGGTGAGCACTCCGCAGACCAGTAACGCGGCACAGGCCAGCGCTACGGCGCAGTCCGCGGCGTCGGTGCCGGCCATGAGCGTGCAGGCGCCGGCGGCGGCATCGGCGTCGATCAATCTGCCCGCTTCCGTCACGCCCGGCCTGATCATCCAGAACACGCTAGACAACCAGGCCATCACGGCCACCACCACGATCGACGCGTCGGTGAACTCGGCACGCATGCTTCAGAACATGCGGATTTCGGAAGCAGTCAACGACGCGGTGGTCCAGTTCCGGGGGAATTAAGCATGTATCGCAACGGCAGGGTGATGCAGGCAAAAACATGTGCGGGTGCTCTTGCGTTGGCGACGCTTCCGATGTGGATCGGAGCGTGCCTGGCGCAGGAGGCCAGCGCGAGCAGCAGTAGCAGCACGGTCGATCCGGCACTGCGCGAGAAGATCGAGGCGCAGGGGCGACGCATCGATGCGATGCGCAGCAAGATGGCGGAACAACTCGCCGAACTCGAGCAGATGAAGCGCGAGCTCGCATCGCAGGAAGTACAGTACAACGACCTGCGCAAGGCCATCGGCATGAATGCGCTGGAGGAGGCGCGTGGTGGCTCGGCCGCCGTCGCGGGCACGCAGTCGGCGCCGCAGGACCAGCAAGCCCMGCAGGACCAGCAGCCGGGTGCACCTGTTCCGGGAGCGCCGCCTGCACAGGCCTCGCAGCCCGTGGTCGCGACGAGGCCGGTCGGCAGGCGACCCGCGGAAGACGACCGCCCGCCGGAAGTCGCGCCGATCTTCGACCAGCCCGGCGTGCTTACGCCCAAGGGCAAGCTCATCATCGAACCCTCGTATCAGTACGGCTATTCGTCGAGCGACCGCGTGGCGCTCGTCGGCTACACGGTCATTCCGGCCATCCTGATCGGCCTGGTCGACGTACGCCAGGTGAAGACGACGACGCAGACCGGTGCCCTGGCGTTCCGTTACGGCCTGACCAATCGCATGGAACTCGAAGTGCGCGTGCCGTATGTCGATACCCACACCGATACGATCAGTCGCGAGATATTCACCGGCACCGCCCAGGACAACCTGTTCACCACCAGTGGCAAGGGTATCGGCGATGTCGAAGCCACGTTGCGCTATCAGCTCAACGATGGTGGCGCGGACAAGCCGTACTACGTTGGCTGGTTCCGCGCAAAATCGCGCACCGGTCGCGATCCGTTCGAGGTCACCAGTGATTGCGTGACCCGTTGCGTGGAGAACTTCACCGGCACCGGCTTGCCCCTGCAAAGCCCCACGGGCACGGGTTTCTATTCGGCGCAGGCAGGCGTGACCTGGTTGTATCCCTCCGATCCGGTCGTGTTCTTCGGCAATCTCAGCTATCTGCACAACTTCGAACGCAAGAACGTAAGTCGTAACGTATTGCTCGCCGGCAAGCAGTTTCTCGGGGACATCAAGGCGGGCGACATTGCCGATATCAGCCTGGGCATGGGCCTTTCGCTCAACGAAAAGGCATCCATCAGCATCGGTTACGACCAGGCATTTGTCGGTCGCACGCAGCAGAACGGCGATCCGTTGCCGGGATCGGCGCGTGTGACCCTGGGTTCGCTGTTGATCGGCGGTTCGTATCGCTTCAATGAAAAAGAGACCTTGAACGTGACGCTGGGCGTTGGTGTCACTCGCGATACGCCAGATACAACCATCACGGTGCGCGTACCGATCACGCTCTGAAGTACACACAATTCATTCACTCTTCTGAACGCGTTTCAAACACGCGCGAATTCGCGTGCACGCGGTGCACACATCCTTGCTCGTTAATATTTCGATGGGGGTTCGATCAAAAACAAAGACCTTGGCAGGGAGTTTCAGACACATGCGCAACCGTCATCATCGTTTCGGCAAGGCCACCGCGGGCCTCGCCATCGCCACACTCGCTGTCTTCGGTGCCACTGCGCATGCGCAGGACAGCAACAAGAAATCCCAGTCGCCAGCGCTCGACAACATCAGCCTGTGGGTCGGCGGTTACTACACGAACAACGACACCAACATCGGCGGGAAGACGAGCTACCTAAACACCAGCGGTAACGTGAATCTCGAGAAAGATCTCGACTTCAAGAAGCACAAGACCGTACCGCGCGTACGTCTAGACTTCCTGATTGGTGAGCACCAGGGCTTCAGCTTCGACTACTACGAAGTGAATCGCTCGCATTCGAAGACCCTCGAAGAGAACGTCGAATTCCTCGGCCAGCCCATCGATGCTGCGGCGGAAGCGAGGGGCAACCTGAAGTTCACCTTCGGCAGCGCCGCCTACAAGTGGTGGTTCGGCACCGGTGACGACGTCTTCGGCCTCGGCCTGGGTGCGGCGTATTACAAGGTGCACGCCAGCGTTTATGGCAGTGCGACGATCAACGACGAGACCGCCGCGTCGGGCGCGACCGCCAACGAAAGCGCCTGGGCGCCGAACCTGCAGATCGGCTGGCGCCATGCGTTCAACGAGCAGTGGCGCATGTACTTCAACGCCTCGGGTGTGAAGAAGAACGGCGGTGAACTCAACGGCCACATTTTCGATGCTGCCCTCGGTGTCGAGTAT
>NZ_JBFUJE010000186.1:0-7378 GCF_056401535.1 Luteibacter sp. P4_E6
GAACGGTTACACGTGTCATTTCATCCGGCCGGAGTGGGTGCTGCCCAGGCGCGCTGCCGGATCCCTCCTTGCGTGCCGGCTCTGGTATAAGGGCCGGCACGCAAGACTGGGGTGGGGGCCTCGACATGAAGACAGGGAAGAAAGGCTACGCCGTGATCCTATGGATCGCGTTGCTGGTGGCCATCGGTTTGCTCAGGGCGTCGAACCGGTATCTCATCGATATCGCCAACCACGCGCCCTCGCTGTTTACACCCAAGCTGATCGACGAACTCACCGGTTCGTTGAGCTTCGGTGCGTTCCTGCCCGTGCTGTTCGTCGTGTTGCGCCGTATTACGCGCATACCGTCGGTGCCGGCGCGTCTTCTCGGGCACCTGGGACTGTTCCTGGCGCTGTCCGTGGCGCAAACGAGCCTGATGCTGGGCCTGCGGCTGCTGGTCTTTCCGCTGGCCGGCTACGCGCGCTTTGCGGCGATGCCTACGGGCTGGCGTTACGTCATGGAAATGCCGACGCAGTTGTTCTTCTACGCGGTCATCGCACTGGGCCTGTGGCTGTTCGATCGCTACCGCGAAGGACAGGCAAAGGAGCTGCGTGCCGCGCAACTGGAATCGGCGTTGTCTGACGCGCGCCTTGATGCCTTGCGACTGCAGTTGAATCCCCACTTCCTGTTCAACACGCTCAACGCCGTCTCCGAGCTCATGTACGAGCGGCCAAAGGTGGCCGATGAAATGCTTTCCCGCATCGGCGAACTGTTGCGTGCGACGTTGTCGGCGACCGCCCAGGAGCACCGGCTTGCCGACGAGTGGCAGTTGCTTTCCCTGTACCTCGATATTCAGCGAGCGCGCTTCGGTAGCGGTCTCGACGCGCATGTGGAAGGCGATGCCACCCTCGACGACCTGCATGTGCCGTTCCTGATCCTGCAACCGCTGGTCGAAAATGCCATCGAGCATGGCGGCAGCGGCGACGGCAGGCGCGTCTCCGTCGACGCGCGGCGGGAGGCGGGCAGGCTGACCTTGCGCGTCCGCGATTTCGGCGGCGGTGCAGGGCGCCCCGGCCACGGCATCGGCTTCGCCAACGTCGACGCGCGCTTGCGTCACCTCTATGGCGAGGACGCCGGTGTGAGCCGCGACGCGGCCGTGGGCGGCGGCTCGGTCGTGACGGTGTGGCTGCCCGCGCGACGTTGGGCGGCGGCATGAGCCTGCGCGCTGTCGTCGTCGATGACGAAGCGCCCGCGCGCGCCAAACTGCGCCGTTATCTCGCGACTGCCGACGGTCTGGAGTGGGTCGGTGAGGCCGGAAATGGCATCGATGCGATCAGCCTTATCCAGCGACTCCGGCCGGACGTGATCTTCCTCGATATCAGCATGCCGGGCATGGACGGTTTCGGTGTGTTGCAGGCACTGGGCGAGCCTTTGCCGGCGGAGATCATTTTCGTCACCGCGCACGACACGCACGCGGTGCGGGCATTCGAAGTGCACGCCTTCGACTACCTGCTCAAGCCCGTAGGACCGCAACGCTTCGATCGCCTCGCCGCGCGACTGCGTCGATTGATCGTTCCATCCGCCGACCTCGCCGTGCGGATGGACGGGTTGCTCGATGCCTTCCCGCCACCAGCGCATTATCTGGAGCGTCTGCTTCTTCCGACCGGTGACCGCGCGGAMCTGGTGCATGTCGACCGCATCGATCGCATCGAGTCGGACCGCAATTACATCGATGTCTACGTGGAAGGCACGCCGCGCCGCTTACGCGGCACGCTCGACGCGATGCAGGCTCGACTGTCGCCCGGGCACTTCGTCCGTATCAATCGCTCGACCGTGGTCAGGCTCGATGCGATCCGGGAACTGACACCCTGGCCGGAGGGTGAGCAGCGCCTGCTGCTGCGCGACGGCGCCCGGGTGACCTGGACCCGTCGCTACCTCGACCAGCTGCCGCCAGGACTGGCGCTCCAGCTCTAGGCGCCCGTGTTCGCGCCATGGCGGCCCTGGTCCCTGGAACAGGGGCGTTCGTCCCAGCGCGCGGGCCTGTCGTCCCTGGCGGCGCGCAGACTGCGCAAAATCTCGAAGGGACGACCATGAGAAAGAAAGCACTGATCGCCGTCGGCGTCGTGGCGGTGGCTGCGGCCTCCGCCTGGGCGGTGTTCCGGCCGGACCAGGCGTTGCGTGTCGCCGCGGGTGTGGCCGCGCACCACGTCTGCTCGATGGTCTTCGTCGGTGGCCAGGACCCGCAACGCACTTACGATGAACTGGTCGTGCCGATGATCGGCGATGTGGCGGGGCGCCTGCTCAGGGTGCACGTGTCGCCGGAGACCCAGAGCGTGGCCGTGTCGAGTCCGCTGCGCACGCTGGCTAGCGCCAGCTATGTTCGCGGCTACGGTTGCCGTCTGGATCTGCCGGGCAACATTCCGTTGGTGGCGGATGCGCCGGTCGCGACGCCCCCATCGCGTGATGGGAGCGATTTCGCGCCAGCGCAGGCGGTCGTTACCGACAGGCCCGCCGTCACGGAGGCGCTGGAGCGTGTTTTCAGCGAGCACCCGGGCGAGCCGGCGAAGCAGGTCAAGGCCGTTGTCGTGGTCAAAGGCGGCCATGTCGTCGCCGAGCGCTACGCCGATGGTTTCGGCGTGGGCAGCCCGCTGATCAGCTTCTCCGTCGCGAAGTCGTTCACCAACGCGCTGGTCGGCTTGCTCGTCGTCGACGGCAAGTTGCACGTGGATCAGGCGCTGGACGCCGCCGAATGGCGCCGGTCGGGCGACGCGCGTGGGGCGATCACCGTGGAAGACCTGATGCGCATGCGTAGCGGTCTCGCCGCAGAGGAAGCGGAGTCGGCCTTCAGTCCGGTGGCGCAGATGGAGTTCCTGCACGGCGACATGGCGGGTTTTGCCGCCGCCCAGCCGGCGAAGGAAGCGCCGGGCAAGACCTTCGAATACACCTCGGCCGACACGCTGCTGCTCGACAGGATGATCGGCGAACGGGTCGGCGGTGGCCCGGCTGGGGTGCGGGAGTACGCAAGAAACCGCCTGTTCAGTCACCTTGGCATGCATGACATCACCATGGAGTTCGACGGTAAGGGAACCTTCGTCGGGTCCACGTATGTCTATGCCAGTGCCCGTGACTAYGCGAAGTTCGGCTTGCTCTACCTCAACGACGGCGTTGCGCCGGATGGCGAGCGCCTGCTGCCCCGTGGATGGGTGGCGTGRTCGCGCACATCCACCCTGGGGGCGCCCTATGGCGCCGGCTTCTGGACCAACGACGGCCCGAGCGAGCCGGCGACATGGCGCGTCGAAGGAGGGTTCCCAAACGACGGCTTCTACGCCAGCGGCACGATGGGCCAGCGCATCTACATCGTGCCATCGGCGCACCTGGTGATCACGCGCTTCGGTTATTCAGCGCCGCCCGACTATGGCATCAAGGACGATATCGCACTGATCAAGGCAGTTATCGAGGCTTATCGATAGCGAGCAGATCGGGCATCCGGTCGATCACCGCGAGCGCACCGATCGCATGCAGGTCGAGCGACTTGCGATAGCCGTAGCTGACCATGACAAATGCCAGGCCTGCATCGCGCGCGGCAAGCACGTCGCTCTCGGAATCGCCGACCATCAGCGTCTCATCCGGAGCGACGCCTGCTTCCCTGGCAAGATGCAGCAGCGGTACGCCGCTGGGCTTGCGCTCCGGCAGGGTGTTGCCGCCCACGATGCCGTCGATGTACGGCAGCATGCCGCGTATCTCGAGCAAGGGGCGCGCGAACTCTTCGTTCTTGTTCGTGCACACGGCGAGCTTCACGCCCTGTGCGTGCAGGGCAGCCAGCGTGTCGACCACGCCGTCGTAGGCGATGCCGTCCAGCGCCGTCTCGGCATAGTGTTCGAGGAAGCCTGGCATGACCTCGTCGATGTCCGCGTCACTGCCCGCATGGCGAAACGCGTAGGTGATGAGCTTGCGCGAGCCTTCGCCGATCCACTCGGTGATCTGCGCGACGTCGTAGGTGGGCAACTTCCAGTCATGGAGCGTGCGGTTGACCGATTCAGCGATATCGGCCGCGCTATCGACCAGCGTGCCGTCGAGGTCGAAGATGACCAGGGAAAAAGGGAAGGTCAAAGCCATTGCTCCACGCATAAACCCGACATTCTACGCCTTGGCCGGACCGACGCCGTGGCGGAGCAGGGCGAGCGCGTGGCGCGTGATCTGTTCCGGGCCGATGTGGTTGCGCATGGGGTCGTCACGCCATTTGCGCGAGGCCGTCATCGGCAGCACCGTCAGGCTCAGTATCGAACCGATGATCAGTGCGGGATCCAGGTCTTCACCGAGCAGGCCCTCGGCCTGCCAGCGGCGCATGGTATCGAGCACCGTCGCCTGGCGGCTCTCGTTGAAACGCTTGTGGATGTGCTGTTTGAAGAGGTCGTCTTCGCGGAGCATTTCGCCGAAGAAGACGGGGCCGATCCAGGGACTTTCCGCGGCGAGTTCCACAAAGCGCTGGGCCAGTGTGGTGAAGGCGGCGACCGGGTCGTTCGCGTTGTCGAGGAAGATGCCTTCGATATGCCTGCGCATCGGCGCGATGCGCTCGTCGAACAGCACGTCGAACAACTCGTCGCGGGTCTTGAAGTAGTAGTGCACGGCAGCAGGCGTCATGCCCGCGGCGCGCGCGATGGCGGCCAGGGTGGTCTCGGCGTACCCCTGGCGCGCGAACAGTTCCAGCGCGATGCCGACCAGGCGCTGGCGTTGATCGGGGCTGTCGGCCTGGGCGGGCGGGCGGCCGGGGCGGCGGCCGCGGAGGGCGGTTGGATCGACCACGTTTATCTACCTTCGTCGCTAACGAGCATGGATACCACGGTGACGGATGGATTGACGCCGGTCCAGTCCCGGACATATATTAACTTACCACTTAATTAATTTGCAGGTCGTCGTCCCGTGACCACCGAAACCCTTGAGCCACCGGCCGAAACACCCGATGCCGTGCTCCCGGTCGCCGCGCCGGCGCCTGCAACGCCCGCGCCGCCATCGCTGCGCCTCCTGTTTCCCGCATTGATGCTGGTGATGTTGCTGGCCGCTCTCGACCAGACCATCGTCTCGACGGCGCTGCCGACCATCGTAGGTGACCTCGGTGGCCTCAACCAGCTCTCGTGGGTGGTCACCTCCTACCTGCTGACCTCCACCGTCGTGGTGCCCTTGTACGGCAAGTTCGGTGACCTGTTCGGACGAAAGATCGTCCTGCAGACCGCCATCGTGATCTTCCTCCTCGGATCGGTGCTGTGCGGCCTCGCGCAGGACATGACCCAGCTGATCCTGATGCGCGCCCTCCAGGGGCTCGGTGGCGGCGGCCTTCTGGTGATCACCATGGCGGCGATCGGCGATGTCATTCCGCCGGCCGAGCGCGGAAAGTTCCAGGGACTGTTCGGTGGTGTCTACGGTCTGGCCACGGTCATCGGTCCGCTGATCGGTGGCTTCATGGTCGATCACCTCTCCTGGCGCTGGATCTTCTACGTGAACCTGCCGTTGGGCATCCTGTCGCTGGTGGTCATCGCGGCCGTGTTCCATCCGCACGTGCGCCATGTGAAGCACAAGATCGACTACTGGGGTGCCGGCTGGCTCGCGCTATCGCTTAGCTGCCTGATCCTGTTCACCACCGAAGGCGGCACCATGCTGCCGTGGAACGCGTCCGAACTGTGGTTCATCCTCGCCTTTGCGGTGGTCGGCGTGGTTGGTTTCATTTACGAGGAGACCGTCGCCGAGGAACCCATCATTCCGCTGGGGCTGTTTCGCCATCGCACCTTCCTGCTCAGCTGCCTGATCGGCTTCTTCGTCGGTGCCGCGCTGTTCGGCTCGACCACCTTCCTGCCGCTCTACCTGCAGGTAGTAAAGGGCGTCTCGCCCACCGGTGCCGGCATGCAGCTGTTGCCGCTCATGGGCGGCGTGCTGGTCAGTTCCATCGTCAGCGGGCGCATCATCAGCAAGATCGGGCGCTATCGCATCTTTCCGATCATCGGCACGTTCATCGCGACGATCGCCCTGGTGCTGCTCGGTACGCTGAAGGACGAAAGCCCCATCGCGCTGATCTACACCTACGCCGGCCTGCTCGGGCTGGGCCTGGGCATGGTGCTGCAGGTGTTGATCCTGGCCACGCAGAACAGCGTCGACATGAAGATCATGGGTGTGGCGACATCCGGCGTGACGATGTTCCGCTCGATCGGTGGATCGATCGGCGTGTCGGTCTTCGGTACCATCTTCACCAACGGATTGCAGTCGCGCACGGCCAGCTTCATGACCGCAGGGCCCACGTCACCGCGTTCGTTCGGACCGGATGCCGTGGCGAAGCTGCCGCCGGATATCCACGCGCGCTATCTGCACGCGTTCGGCTCGTCGCTGCACACGGTGTACCACGTGGCGGCGTGCGTCATTGCCGTGGCGTTCCTGTTGGYCTGGTGGCTGAAGGATGTGCCGCTCAAGCGTGTACATGCGCCACCGTCCCGAGCCTGACCAGCGCTGCTCAGGCCTGTTGCAGCAACCTGGCATCGCGCCTGGGCGGAAGGCCGAACATCCGGGAGTACTCACGACTGAACTGCGACGCGCTTTCATAGCCGACGGCGAATGCCGCGGTCTCGGCACTGGCGGCTTCGCCGACCATCAGTCGACGGGCTTCGAGCAGGCGCATCTGTTTCTGGTACTGCAGGGGCGTCATCGACGTAAGCCGGCGGAACTGCCGATGAAAGGCCGATGCGCTCATTTTCGCGCTGGCTGCCAGATCGTCGATGCGCATCGGCTCGGCGAAACGGTCGCGTAAGCGGTGGATAGCGGCGATGACGCGATGCGCATGCGTGTTGGCAAGGACCATGCGGGCGACTTCCGCATGGTGCGGGCCGCTGAGCAGCCAATAGGCTATCTCGCGCATGATCGCCGGATACAACAACGGAATGGCCTTCGGTGTATCCAGCAGGCGCACCAGGCGCAACGTACAGTCGGCAAGGGGGCCGTCGAAATCCGTGACGAAGACGCCGGAACCCGGGCCTTCGCCGCCGGGTGCCGGCGTGTCCAGCGCATCGGCGACCTCACGCATGATGGCGAGATCGAACTCGATGATGATGCCGAGGAACGGTTCCGTGGGACTGGCTTCCGCCACCCGCCCGAGCGCCGGCGTCTCTACGCTGACGATAAGCGCCTGGCCCGCGCGGTAGTCCATGTGGCGATCACCGAAAACCGCCCACTTCGCACCCTGCACGACGATGCACAGGGCCGGCTTGAAGATCAGGTGAGCCGGCGGCCTTTCATGATCCGAGCGCAGCAGCACCATGCCAGGCACGTCGGTCAGGTACGGGCCGTAGACATCCTGGCGATCGGTATGGCGGAGCAACGCCTGGGTCAGTTCGGGTGTCATGGCGCCATCCTATGCTGGCG
>NZ_JBFUJE010000187.1:0-7322 GCF_056401535.1 Luteibacter sp. P4_E6
GCTCGGTAGGAGCCGATTCATCGGCGATGCCCTTCCGGGCGGACGATCGTCCCGTCAGTCGGACCCCTTGCCCCCACCCCCGATGTTGGCGGTGATGCCCGAAGGCATCGGCAAGTCCATCAGGTTCGAGGCGGCCACGGCCCGGTCGATGGTGATGTGGCCCAGCGTGCTCATCGCGGCGAAGAATCGCCACGGGTCGCCATTGCCCACGCCCAGCGCGATATGGGTCGAATCGAATCGTCGCTGTGCGGAGTCGAAGCTGATCCACCGGCCGTCGATGAAGGCCTGCGTCCAGGCATGGGGAACGAACACCCGCGATACACCGCCCATGCGCTCGACATAGACGATGCCGGTGACCACGCGGGCCGGGATGCCCATCGATCGCGCCAGGGCGGTCAGCAGTACCGCGTGTTCGGTGCAGTCGCCGTTCCGGCTTTCCATGGTCTCCAGCGCGGAGGCGTAGCCGACGTCGAGGCCTTTCCTCGAGATGTAATCGGAGATGTACGAACGAAGCCGGCGCATGCGCTGGAGATCGCTGGTCGCGTCGCCGGTGATCTGTTTTGCGAACGCGCGAATCTGCGGCGAATCCGACTGCACCCAGGCATTCGGTGCGGTGTCTTCGGGAGAAGGCGCGGCCTCGTGGTCCGTCATGCGGCCGAAACCGACGTCGATGATGTAGACGCCGTCGCCTATCGAGTTCACGCGTTGCTCGTCGGTTTCGACGAAGGGCTGTGGGTAGTTGCCGCGAACCGTGACGGTATAACGGACCGGGGCGGCGCGCAGGCCCATCACCATCGGCCGCGGGGACTGGATCATGGCCGCGCGAAGCAGGTCCACGTCCTGGTCGGGCGCCTTCGCGCAGGCTTCGCTACAGGCGGCCATTTCCAGACGGAACCCGAGTAGTGGCGAGATGCCACGACGGATGTATCCCTGGTTGTCGACCCAGATGTCCACGCTGTGGTCCCCCGTGGCACCGACCAGTGACTCACGCAGGTGATGGACCGTCTCGCGGCGGTCGTCGGGCATGTCGACCACCTCGTCACCGATCACGACAACCTCGACGTTGGCGACCTGCTGCTTCACGGCGTCGAAGTTGCGGATCTGGTAGGTCGTACCCGGCTTGAAGCCATGGGCAACCATGGACAGGCGCTGCCCTTCGGCCAGCGAGGCGCCAGTCGGCCAGATCAGCAGGTTGACCTTCGACTGGCCACCCACGGTATTGGCGACCTGGAAGGCGCCGTCATCGCGCACCTCACCCTGCACGAGATTCTGCTGCGACGACATGTTAGTACTGGCATAGAACGCCAGCGGGGCGCCCAGCGGGGATTCGACGGTCTTGATCCGGGTCTGGAGCAGGATCGGCGTGTGCACGCGAGTGAGGCGGAAATTGAGCACCTGGGTGGTGGTCACCTTGTCGCCCGCCAGATCGCGGTCGATTTCCAGGTTGCCCACCTTGCGACCGTCGAGGAGAACGGTCATCCAGCGCTGATCCGCCAGGGCCGAGGTGGCGGTCAGACACAGCAGTACGGCGACGGCGGCAAGACGACGTCTCATGAGCGTACTTCCGGATTGTTGGGGACACCTTCATAACAGCACTTTCGTGGCCGGAGTCAAGTACCCCATTGGTCGTGGTCAGGCCCGGTAGAATGGGGGCTTCGACCCCCTCCCGGACCCGCCCCATGACCTCCTTTGGCACACCGCATTCCCATAACGCCCTCAAGGTGCTTCTGCTGGGGTCCGGCGAGCTCGGCAAGGAGGTCGCCATCGAGCTCCAGCGCTTCGCCGTCGAGGTGATCGCCGTGGACCGCTACCCGAACGCACCGGCGATGCAGGTGGCGCATCGCAGCCACGTTATTGACATGCTGGACGGCGCTGCGCTGCGCAAGCTCATCGAGGAAGAGAAGCCGCACCTGGTCGTTCCCGAGATCGAGGCGATCCACACGCAGACCCTCATCGAGATGGAGAAAGAAGGCCTCAAGGTCGTTCCCACCGCGAAAGCCGCGTGGCTGACGATGGATCGCGAAGGCATTCGCCGTCTCGCGGCGGAGACGCTGGGACTGCCGACCTCACCCTACCGGTTCTGCGACACGCGCGAGGAATTTCTCGACGCCATCGCCGTGCTCGGCACGCCGTGTGTGGTCAAGCCGGTGATGAGCTCCTCAGGCAAAGGCCAGAGCGTCGTGCGCAAGCCGGACGATGCGGACGACGCGTGGGAGTACGCGCAGTCGGGTGGCCGCGCCGGTCGCGGCCGCGTCATCGTCGAGGGCTTCATCGACTTCGATTACGAGATCACCCTGCTCACCGTGCGCCATCGTGACGGCGTGTCGTTCTGCGCGCCGATTGGCCATCGCCAGGAGGAGGGCGACTATCGCGAATCGTGGCAGCCGCAGCCGATGAGCGATGCCGCGTGTGCATCCGCCGAACGCCAGGCCGACACGATCACGGCCGCCCTGGGTGGCTGGGGCGTGTTCGGCGTGGAATTCTTCGTGCGCGGCGACGAGGTCATCTTCTCCGAGGTGAGCCCGCGCCCCCACGACACCGGTCTGGTCACCCTGATCTCGCAGGATCTTTCCGAGTTCGCCTTGCACGCCCGCGCCATCCTCGGTCTGCCCGTGCCCGAGATTCACGCCTTTGCCCCGGCGGCCTCCTGCGCCGTGCTCGTTGAAGGCGAGGGTGCGGCACCGACCTACCACGGCATCGCCGACGCCCTGGYCGAGACCGGCACGATGTTGCGCATCTTCGGTAAGCCGGAAGTGCGTGGACGCCGGCGCATGGCGGTGACGCTCGCCAGGGGTGCGACGGTCGAGGAGGCGCTGGAGAAGGCCAAGCGCGCGGCGAGCCGCATCCGCGTCGAGCTTTGAACGGGCGTTCACACCCCGATGTTAAGCTGCTGCGCTCCTAGGGAAGATGCCTGACCGATGAGCGGACGCCGAGACTCGAACGACCACGAACCCCGCGGGCGAACCGAACCGACCCTCGGTCGGCTCGACGACCTGGACAAGCCGGCACCGCCGGTCGACGACGGCTTGCCTCATTTCGTCGTCGACGAGCCGCGTCGCCGCACGGGTGGCCCCACGCCGCCACCGCCACGGCGTGCGCGCAAACGCGGCTGGCTGATTCCCGTGCTGGTGCTGGTGCTGATTGGTGCGGCCACCGGCCTGTACCTGCAGCAGGACCGCTTGCGCAACCTCGTCCCCAGCACTGAATTGAACGACGTACTGACCCAGGCGAACCAGGCGCTCGACGCCGGCAAGCTCGACGGCACGCAGGGCGACAGTGCGCGTGAGTTGTTCGAAAAGGCGCGCGACCAGCAACCGGACAGCGACCAGGCTCGCGACGGCCTGCGCCGGGTGGGGCAGGCGGAGATCGCCCGCGCCGACCAGGCACTTTCCGCCGGTCGGCTCGACGAAGCGGACGCCGCGCTCGGCGTGGCGAGGGAGTTGCTGGGTGGCGGTAACGATGTCGAGCAGCTCAGCGCTCGCCTGTCCCAGGCGCGCAATCCGCAGGGCCATACCGAGTCCCTGGTCGACCAGGCGCAGCAGGCGTTCGCTGCAGGCAAACTCGATGGCGACGACGGTGCGGGTGCCCTCTACCGTCGCGTCCTCGACGCGGACAAATCCAATGCCGTCGCCGCGCGGGGCCTGGACAAGGTCGGCGACGCGCTCGCAACGCAGGCGCGCCAGGCCATTGCGGACAACGACAGGCCGAAGGCCAACGCGCTGGTCGATCGCATCGCGATCCTCGTGCCGGGCTACGGCGATCTGCCGTCGTTGCGCGCGTCGCTGGCGGAAAACCGCAAGCAGGACGACCAGGCGATCACCGCCCTCATTCAGCAGGGTAACGACGCCATGCGCGCCGGCCGGTTCACCGGTGACGGCGACGACAACGCGCTCGCACGTTTCCGTGCCGTGCTCGCGACCGATCCCGACAACGCCGACGCCAAGGCCGGTCTTGGACAGGTCGCGCAGGCGCTGATCGTGCAGGCCAATGCCGCGCTCGACAGCGAAGACGATGCGCAGGCCTCGCGTCTGCTCGACCAGGCTGCCAAGCTTGCGCCGAAATCCGCTGAACTCGCCGCCGCACGCGCACGCATCGGCGGCGGTGACGCCAAGGGCGTCAAGCGCGGCACGTCATCCGACGCGGTCGCCACGACAGGAAATGGCGATACCGCCGAGGCCTCGCTGGCGGTCAGTCCGGAGCAGAAGGCGAAGGTCGCCGCGCTGGTCGGTCGTGCCCAGGCCGCCGTGACGCGCGGCGACATCATGGACCCGCCCGGAGACAGCGCCTACGACCTGTATCGCAATGCGCTGGCGATCGATGGCAACGACCCGGCCGCTCGTGCCGGCTTGCAGGGCTTGCCCGGGCAGGTCGAGAAACTCATGCAGCAGGCCGTTGCCAACGGCAACGTGAAGCGTGCGGAGGACCTCTACGCCACGCTTTCGGATCTCGCACCCGGTGATGCGTCGCAAGGCGAAATGCGCCACCGCCTCGGCAGTGCGTGGATCGACAGCGCCCTCCAGCGTTCATCGCAAGGCGACCGCCAGGGCGCCTTCCAGGCCCTCGATCGCGCACGCCATTACGCGCCGGACGATCCGCGCCTCCAGGGCGCCTACGAGCGCATCGCGACGGGGCGATGAGCGAACGCATGCAGATTCTCGTTATTGGCGCATCGAGTCAGATCGGCCACTTTCTCCTGCCTCGCCTTGCGGCTGCCGGCGAAGACGTACTCGCGATGAGCCGGACGTCCCGGAGCGATCACCCCGACTGGCTCGTCGGTCATCTTCCGGATGGCATGCCTTCGCTGCCGCCGTTAAAGGCGATTGTCTGCCTTGGTCCCGTGAACTGGATGGCGCACTGGTTGTCGCTCACGCGGCTGCCGGGTACGCCACATGTCCTGGCGACATCGTCCATGAGTGCGGAGACCAAACGCGATTCCGCGAACGCCGATGAGCGCGAGCTGTCGCGAACGCTGCGCGACGCCGAGACGCAACTCAGCACGACATGCGCCTCACGAGGCATGCCGTGGACGATTTTCCGGCCGACCCTCATCTATGGCGCCGGTCTGGACAAGAGCCTCACCCCCGTGGTCCAGGGAGCCCTCCGCCGCCACGTCTTTCCGCTGCCGGCAGGGCGGGGGCAACGGCAGCCGGTCCACGCCGACGACATCGCCGCGGCCATCGTGGCCGCCCTGGCGCTGCCGGCGGGCCGTAACCAGACGTTCTCGATCGGTGGCGGCGAACGGCTCAGTGCCGCCGAAATGTTCCGCCGGGCACGCCGTACGGCCGGGTCGGTGACCCTGCCGTTGCCGATTCCGCGCTTTATCCTGAACGTGGCGACCCTTGTTTCGCCGGCGATGCGCGGGCCCATTCACCGACTCGATAGCGACCTGATCGCCGACAATCGCCCCCTGGAAGCCGCTCTGGACATTCATCCGCGCGACTTTTCGCCACGACCCGAGACCTGGCAGGTGGCGTCCTGATCGTCGGGGTCATCGCTTCGCCAGCATTCGTTCAGATGAGCGCCGGGGCTGTGCCCCTATCATCCGGCTACGTCTCTTTCCCCAGGACCTCCCCGCGTTGGCTTTCCTGAATCGTCTTGGCTCCCTCCTGCGTGCCAGCTGGCCCTGGCTGCGCATTCCCTTCTGGCTCGTGATGGGCCTGGTGTTMGGTTTCCTCCTGCCGTACACGCTGATCCTCAATGCGCGCCTGCAGGATCGCTTCAACGACTTGGTGTTCGCGGTGCCGACCCGCGTCTATGCGCGGCCGCTCCCGCTGGAACCGGGGCGTGCGATGACGCCTGCGGCGCTGGAACTTGAGCTCACGTTTGCCGGCTACACCACCGAAGGCGGCGGCAAGGTCCAGGGCAGCTACTCGAAGAGCGGTTCACGCTTCCTCATCGCCTCGCGAGGCTATTCGGGTCCCGATGGCGGCGAGCTGCCGCATCGCATCCGGGTCACCCTCGCCAACGGCCAGGTGGGTCAGGTCGTCGACGATACGAACGACAAGCCGATCAAGAGCATCCACCTCGACCCCGCCCGCATCGCCACGCTGTATGGCGCGCAGCAGGAAGAGCGCCGCATCGTGCGCCTCGAGAACGTGCCGCCGCTGTTGGTGCAGGGCTTGCAGGCCGTAGAGGATCGCGACTTCAACCATCACATCGGCATCGATTTCTCCGCGATCGCGCGTGCGTCGCTGGCCAATCTCCGCGCCGGTCATGCGGTGCAGGGCGGCTCGACGCTGACCCAGCAGCTGGTGCGCAACCTGTTCCTCGACCGCAGCCAGAACATGCTGCGCAAGGTGAACGAGGCCATCCTTTCGGTGTTGATGGAGGCGCACTACTCGAAGGGACGCATTCTCGAGGCTTACGTCAACGAGGTCTTCCTCGGCCAGCAGGGCAGCCAGGCCGTGCACGGTTTTGCCGCCGGCGGCGAGTTCTTCTTCGGCCGTCGCCTCGAAGACCTGCGTCCGCAGGAAATCGCCATGCTTGTCGGTCTGGTCAAAGGGCCGAGCTATTACGATCCCCGCCGTTACCCGGACCGCGCGCTATCGCGCCGCAACCTCGTGCTGCAGCAGTTCCACGACACCGGCCTGCTCGACGACGCCCAGCTGAAGGCGGCGCAGGCCACGCCACTGGGCATCGCCGAGAACGCGCAGCTTCCGCACAATCGCTTCCCCGCCTTCATGCAGCTGGTTCGTGCGCAGATCACCAACGACTTCGACGAAGCCGCCCTGCGCGACGGCAGCCTGAGCATCTTCACCACGCTCGACCCGGCCGCCCAGCTGTACACCGAGCAGGCCATCCTGACGACGGCCAAATCGCTCGGTAAGCGCGGTGCGGCCGCCCAGGCAGCGGCCGTGGTGACCGATACCACCACGGGCAGCGTGTTGGCCGTGGTCGGCTCGCGCGATCCGGGCGACCAGGGCTTCAATCGCGCGCTGGACGCCCGCCGCTCGATCGGCTCGCTGGTAAAGCCGCTGGTGTATCTGGTGGCATGGGCGCAGCCGTCGAAGTGGTCGCTTGCCACGATCGTCGAGGACACGCCGATCAACATGACCCAGCCGGACGGCAAGCCCTGGACCCCGCAGAACGACGATCGCGAGATTCACGGCGAGGTGCCGATGCTCGACGCCCTGGTGCATTCGTGGAACCTGGCGACGGTCCACCTGGGCATGCAGGTCGGCGTCCCGCGGATCAAGGGCTTCCTCGAATCGTTCGGTCTCGAGGATGTCAATCCGAGTCCGTCGCTGCTGCTTGGTGCGATCGACCTTTCACCGTTCCAGGTGGCCCAACTCTACGAATACATTGCTGCCGACGGCCATGCC
>NZ_JBFUJE010000188.1:0-7291 GCF_056401535.1 Luteibacter sp. P4_E6
AGATCGAGCGGCGCGACGATGGCGTCGATGCCATAGCTGTCGCGTAGTTCGGTCGCGAGCGCTTCGAGACGGTCCGCACGACGGGCCGTGAGGACGAGGTCGTGGCCGCGACGAGCCAGTTCCCGGGCGAAGGCTTCGCCGATGCCGGCTGAGGCGCCGGTGACGAGCGCGCGACGACGATTCGATGCCATGAACGGTATTCCGTGTGTGTCGTGAACGTTGAGTATGCACCGCATGAGCATGAACAGCGTCTGGGTGTGTTGGTCTGCGCGACGCTTATTTCACGAATCCGTGCACCCCTTCGCGGCGAAGCTTGATGTCCCCGAACGACTCACCGTGAGTCACCCAAGGAGCCACCACCATGACCAGCACCGACCACGACATCAAGGTTCTCAACGGCCTTATCGAGACCACGATCGACAGCGCCGAAGGCTATGGCGAGGCGGCAAAAGATGCCGACAACACCCGTTATGCCGCATCGTTCCAGAGCCGCGCTGCCGAGCGTCGCCAGGTGGCACAGCGCCTGCAGCAGCAGGTCAGCTCGCTCGGCGGCACGCCGGAAGATGACGGCACCGTTCTGGCCAAGGCCCATCGCATGTTCGTTGAGCTGCGCGCCAAGATGAGCTCGAAGGACGACACTGCCATTGTCGACGAAGTCGAGCGCGGCGAAGACCACATCAAGGCGAAGTACGAAGACGCCCTGAAGGATACCGACGTCACCGCCGGCACGCGTTCGCTGATCAACGAGGCCTATGTCTCGGTGAAGAGTGGCCACGATCAGATGCGCGACCTGAAGCACGCGCTGCACGGTACGCACTAAGATCTCAAGTGATTAAAAAAAGGGCGAGACCGTGAGGTCTCGCCCTTTTTTTGTGCGAGCGGCGGATCAGTTACCGGTCGCGTCTTCGTTCATCAGGGCGTTGATCTGCGCCTTGTGCGACTCGTAGAAGGCCACGTTCTTCTGGTTCACCTTCGACTGGTCGACATACGCCGCCATCTGCGGATTGTTTTTCGCTTCCGACGCGATGGCCGCATTGGTCACGGCCAGGTTGGCGAGCAGGAACTCACGCGGGGTGAAGCCGTACTTCTTGATCAAGGGCTCAATGCGCGGATCGGCGGCGGTCACCTGCGCGGCGAGATCGTCGAGCGAATGGATCTTCGAGAAATCGGTCTTGGCATCCTTCGGCTTGATGCCTTCCTTCTTTGCTTCCTGCGAGACCTTGACGATGCGGGTGAACACGTCGTCGTTGAGGTTGTAGTTCTGGATGGCCTGCTTGTCCGCTGCGGGAATCTGCGAGGCAGGATTGGCGGCAGGCGCGGGCTGCTCGGCCGGAGCGGCCTGCTGGGCGAAAACAGCCGCCGGGGCGACAGCAGCGGTAGCGAGCAGTGCGGCAAGGATGTAACGAGACTTCACGGGCATCTCCTGAGGTTCGCTGTCCGTGGCGGACGGTGTGGCAGCATAAAGCGGCAATTGTTACGTATGTGTCTGCGCGGTCACGCTTTCTTCAGGAATCTTCGGCACGTTCCAGCCCATGGCGTTATAGAAGTGGTATCGAGCAATGCCGACGTACTCGTGAATGGCGAAGTCCGCGTAGGAGAGGTTGTCCGAGCCCGGCAGCCAGTCGTAGCGCGCCGTGACATAGTCGCCGCGCACAGGTTCGCCATGAATGGCGAAGTGCGCGAAGTACAACACGGCCCGTTTCAGGTGCACCGCGGAAGAGACCAGCACCACCTTGTCGGCACCGTAGCTCATCAACAAGGGCTTGGTGAACTGCGCATTCTGGAAGGTGTTCATGCTCTGCGCTTCGAGAATCATGTCCGCACGCGGCACACCGAGCCGGTCCAGCGAGATCGCGTAGACATCCGCTTCGGCCTGCTTGAGCTTCATGGCATCGCCGCCGCTCACTTCCACCTTGCAATCGCCGCCGGTGGCCTTGCACGAGCGATAGAGTTCGGCGGCCCGCAGGATACGGCCGTTCGCGTAGAGGCTGGGCTCGATCGCCCCTGCGCCGCTACGCACGGTACCCGCACCGAGCAGGATGATGACGTTGCGCTGGCCCCAATGGGCGATGTCCGGCGCGAAACCGGACTGCAGGTTGCCCAGCAGCATGCCGGTCAGCGGACCGCAGCCAGCGAAAAACAGCCAGGCGATACCGATGACCAGCCACGCCGATCCAGCGCGTGGACGACGGCGCCAGAGCAGAACGAGGGCGATGAGCAGCAGGAGCAGGAAGAGGATAAGTGTCATGCCGCCGAGCGTAACCGGATGCGCATGACCGCTCCACCCCGTAGGAGCCGATTCATCGGCGATCCCGCGGCAGCGGGCCAGACTGAGGCAAGCACCCATTCGCCGATGAATCGGCTCCTACAGGGGGCGCGATACGTTACGCGACCGGGACAACGCCTGTTCCAGGCAGGTCACCAGCGTGTCGCCGTGGAAGGGCTTGCCGAGGTAACAGAACGCACCCGCCGCCATGACGCTCTCGCGCACGGCCTCGTCGAGGAAGCCCGAGACGAAGACGATCGGATAGGTGCGGCCACGTTCAATCAGGCGGCGCTGCAAGGCGGTGCCATCGATCCCCGGCATATGGACATCGCTAACAAGGCAGTCGATGCCTTCGTCGCCACCGGGGCGGAGGAAATCTTCAGCGGAAGCAAAGCCTCGCACTYCGTGTCCCAGCGACCGCACGAGGCTGGCGGTCGCCAGTCGGACCGCTTCGTCGTCGTCTACGATCGCCACAATCCTGTTCGCGGCCAAGCTGTCGTCCTCATCCAGCACCATCGTGCCGGCCTACAGTGCGCGCCCGGCCCCAGGTTGGGAATCATACGGAGGTGTGCGGTCTGTCACCCCTTGGCTTCAAGGGTGCGTAGCGAGGGCCTCAGCCTGGCGCACCAGCTCAGCCAGTGAGCGGGCGGCCATTTTGCGCATCACGTTGCCGCGGTGGATCTTCACGGTGATCTCGGACAGGCCAAGCAAGCCGCCGACCTGCTTGTTCATCAGGCCCGCCGTGACATGGTGCATCACCTCGCGCTCCCGGGGGGTGAGTGAGGCATAGGCCCGGCGCAGGGCCCCGATGGCGTCGGCCTCACGACGCCCGGCGGCATCACGCTCGATCGCCATGCTCACCGCATCGAGCATGTCCTGGTCGCGAAAGGGCTTGGAGAGAAAGTCGAGCGCTCCGGCCTTCATCGCCCGCACCGACATGGGAATGTCGCCGTGCCCGGTCATGAAAACGATGGGAAGGCGGTTGTCCATGGCCGCCAGCTGGGCCTGGAAATCCAGACCGTTAACGCCGGGCAGGCGGACATCCAGCACGAGGCAGCCCGGTGCGTTGGCATTCTCGCGGGCGAGGAAGTCAGCGGCGCTGCCGAAGGCGGCCACGTTGAGGCCGACCGAACGGAACAGGGAATCCAGGGCTTCGCGCACAGCGGCATCGTCGTCGACGATGCAGACGACAGGCGCCTGCGCCGTTGTCAGGGGGAGCGGCATTCGGGTCACGCGCCAGCCTCCTCGGCTACCGTGACCGGCAGCGTGAAATGGAAGGTCGCCCCGCCTTCCGGTCGGTTCGTCGCCCAGAGGCGCCCCCCGTGAGATTCGACCGTCGACCGGCAAATGGCAAGGCCCATGCCCATACCGCCACCGCGCGTCGTCACGAACGCGTCGAAAAGATGGGCGGCGATATCCTCGGGAATGCCGGTGCCGCTGTCTTCCACCTCGACCAGGATGCCTTCCTCGCCATCGGCCCGGGCACGCAGGACCAGCGAGCGCGTTCCCTCGACGGCGGACATCGCGCGGATTGCGTTACCCATCAGGTTCAGCACCACCTGCTGCAATTGCACGCGGTCGCCGCGGGGCAAGGGAGCTTCGGGAGCTATGTCGACACTCAGCATGACGTGATGCTGAGCCATCTCCCCCTCCAGTAGCAGCGCGCATTCGGCAACCAGGGCGCCGAGATCGACGAGCACGTGCTGGCGTGGTTCCTTGCTGGCCAGGCTGCGTACGCGGTGCACGACCTCACTCGCCCGGCGTGCATCACGAACCACCCGCTCGATCGCGTCGCAGGCTTCCTGAAAGTTTGGCTCCTGGCGGCGAAGCCAGCGCAGGCTGGCTTCGCCATGGGTGACGATGGCGGCCAGCGGCTGGTTCACTTCGTGCGCAATCGAGGCGCTCATCTCGCCGAGCGCCGTCACTCGCGCGGCCTGGGCAAGCTCCGACTGCACGGCCATCAGCGCGCGCTCAGCCCGTTTGCGGTCGGTGATGTCGACCACGCTGACCAGGACACGATCGAAGCGCGTCGGACCCAGCGGCATGTTCAGGGCGAACAGCACGGTAAGCCGCTCACCCTTGAGATTGGCGATATGCGTTTCACCTTCCGCCACGCCGCCGCCTTGCGCAATGGTCAGTATCACCCGGCCGAATGTCGTATCCGTGGCGGGCAGAAACCGGTCCAGCGGCCCGAGCAGGTCTTCGCGGCAAGGTGCGCCAAGCATGCGAACGGTGGCGTCGTTGACGTCGGTCACCTGGGTGAGTTCGCAGCATTCGCGGACGAACGCCGGATGGGCCTGAAGGTAAGCCGCGAGGTCGACCATACCCTCCTCGCGCAGCTGGGCGATACGGGCCATGACCTGGGTCCAGTCCTCTTCCCAGAAAGAAAACCGGGCCTTTTCGAACATGCTGCGATAGCGGCCCTCGCTTTCGCTCAAGGCCGCATCCGCCGCACGGCGGGCAGTGACGTCGGTTCCCGCCTCGAGGATCACCCGCGCCTTGCCGCGATCGTCGCGTAACAGCGCGCAACGGGCGGCTACGATGACAAGGCGGCCATCCCGATGACGCTGCGTCACCTCGCCCTCCCAGCGCCCGGCACTGAACAGCGCGGCGTCCACGACGGTGTGATGGCCCGGCAACGTGGTGCCGAGCAGGTCGCTGGCGCGATGCCCCATGGCTTCGCTCGCCGTCCAGCCGTAGAGCTGCTCGGCGCCGGAATTCCACAGCACGATGACATCGTCCATGTCGCGCACGTAGATCGAATCGTGGGTCAGTTCGATGAGCCGGGCCTGCCCGGCGATCGTCGCCATGCGGTCGCGTGCCCGTAGCGACAGCACCGCCGTGATGGCGATCGCCGAGAGGCTGACCAGGCAACGCAACATGGCCGCGTCCAGGCCGGGCCAGCCGTGACCACGGACGAAGGACACGAGGGTCAGCCCCATGCAACCGAAGGCGGCCCCACCAATGGCACGACGGCTGCCACTGGCCGCCACCAGCAACACCACGACCAGGTACACCACGGCCACGGCGCCTTGCAGCGGAGTAAAGGTGTCGACCAGGAAGACGGCCAGCGACAGCAGGGCGCCCGCCGTCATCAATAAACCGGCCACGGCCCGGCGTGGCCCGATGAGGGAACCGCCGGCGCTGGCTTGGAGGGGTCGGTAAGGTGGCATCGAAGGTGGCTCGGCCCGATCGTCTTGTGCAGATTCGGCCTGAAGCGTGGCCGAATGACGTCAGATCGTCTTGCACGCCGGTGATGGTTTTTGACCATTACGGCACGACAGCTACAAGATATTCCGACAAGGGAGGGTTTAACCCTTTGGTATGAGCTTTACAGTCCCTTTGTAGAATTCAGTACACCCCCGCATCGCGACTAGGCTGCAAGTGTGGGCAGACCGCCCACGCCCGTTGCCGTGGAGCTCACGCTGATGCGATACGAAACCAACACGTTCGCCGGGACCGGTGGTGCGCGCACCACCGAGGCCATGCATGCCCTTGCGCCCTTCGCCATCGATGCCCCCGCTGCCGAGCAGGAACCGACGGTCACCCGCCTGCTCGAGCAGGCCCTCACCGCCGTCGAGACCGATCTGGCCACGACCCGCGCGTGTGTCGCACGTGTCGCCGCCCTCCTCGATCGCGAGGAAATCCACGCGGAAACCGCCAGCTCGGCACGCCGCCGCGTCGGTGCCGGCCTCGCCCCATGGCAGGCACGTCGTGTCGCGAGCCACGTCGAGGAAAACCTCGGTTTCGCGATCACCATCGACCATCTGGCCACGATCGCCGGTCTGTCGAGCAGTTATTTCTGTCGGGCGTTCAAGGACACCTTCGGCGATCCGCCGCACGCCTACATCATGCGTCGCCGCGTCGAGCGGGCGCAGACCCTGATGCTGCAAACCCGCGAACCGCTCAGCCAGATCGCCCTTGCCTGCGGCCTTTCGGACCAGGCCCACCTGTGCAACCTGTTCCGCCGCCTCGTCGGGCAGAGCCCGAGTCATTGGCGGCGTTCGCAGTGGCAGGAAGCGTAATCGTCAACCGAACAGCTTCGTCGCGACCTCGGCAATGTGTTTGCCCTGGAAACGTGCACCAGCCAGTTCGTTGTCGGAGACCTGACGGGAACCGTCGCTGCCTGCAATGGTCGTAGCTCCGTAAGGCGTACCACCCGTGATCTCGTCCAGCTTCATCTGTCCCTGGAAACTGTAGGGCAGGCCCACCGGAATCAGACCCAGATGAAACAGGTTGGTGATGATCGAGAACAGGGTCGTTTCCTGGCCACCGTGCTGCGTCGCCGTCGAAGCGAACGCGCCACCGATCTTGCCGTTGAGCGCACCACGCGCCCACAACGGACCGGTCTGGTCGAGGAAGCTGGCCATCTGCGAGGTCATGCGGCCGTAACGGGTACCGGTGCCGATGATGATCGCATCGTAGGCTTCCAGTTCGTCGACGCGCGCGATGGGTGCAGGTTGGTCGAGTTTGAAGTGCGCGCTTTTGGCAACATCGTCGGGGACGGTTTCGGGCACGCGTTTAATATCGACGTGCGCGCCGGCGTCCCGAGCGCCTTCAGCCACGGCGTTGGCCATTTTTTCGATATGKCCGTACGCCGAGTAGTAGAGAACGAGGACTTTTGCCATCGGGGTAACTCCTCTGCGAAAGAATCGGGAAGGGAAAGATAGGCACGCTGGCTGTCGAGGTGAGGTTATGGGTATGTCGTACGCACAGATTGTCGATATTCGCTCCGCCGCCGATGGGCCGGCGCGGAAGTCACACGCCTGGAAGGTGCTGCGAGAAGCCGCGCGCGTCGAGCCGGACGAAGCCCGTCGGATCGCCTGGTACCGCAACGACCCCATCGAGCACCTGGACCTGCAAACGGCCGAGGTCCTGGTGGCGTCCGGACGCTACGAGGAAGTGCTCGCCTTTTTGCGTGGCGTAAAGATAGATCTGGGTCTGGAGGTTTCCGTGGGGTTCKGCGCGTTCTGACGACCGCCCTCAGGCGCGGTAGACGCGCGCCTCCCCCGGGCGAAGCAAGGC
>NZ_JBFUJE010000189.1:0-7279 GCF_056401535.1 Luteibacter sp. P4_E6
GTACCGAAGTGGGCGTGGGTGACGTTGTCGCCCGTATCCCGCAGGAAACCTCGAAGACCCGCGACATCACGGGTGGTCTGCCGCGCGTTGCCGACCTGTTCGAAGCCCGCAAGCCGAAGGAGCCGGCGATCCTCGCGGAGCGCTCGGGTATCGTCAGCTTCGGCAAGGACACCAAGGGCAAGCAGCGCCTGATCATCAAGGATGTGGACGGCAACGAGCACGAGGAGCTGATTCCCAA
Source organism: Luteibacter sp. P4_E6 (assembly GCF_056401535.1). Classification (NCBI taxonomy): domain Bacteria; kingdom Pseudomonadati; phylum Pseudomonadota; class Gammaproteobacteria; order Lysobacterales; family Rhodanobacteraceae; genus Luteibacter; species Luteibacter sp. P4_E6. Next base: position 239 of record NZ_JBFUJE010000189.1, read on the forward strand.
GTGGCGTCAGGTCATCGTCTTCGAAGGCGAGCACGTGGAGAAGGGCGAGACCGTCGTCGACGGCGAGCCGAATCCGCATGACATCCTGCGCCTGCTGGGTGTCGAGCCGCTGGCCTCGTACCTGGTCAAGGAAATCCAGGACGTCTACCGCCTGCAGGGCGTGAAGATCAACGACAAGCACATCGAAGCGATCATTCGCCAGATGCTGCGCAAGGTCGAGATCACCGAGGCGGGTGACAGCACCTACCTGCGCGGCGAGCAGATCGAGCGCGTCCGGATCAACGAGGAAAACGATCGCGCCGAGAAGCGGGGCGAGCGTCGGGCCGGGTTCGAGTCGATCCTGCTGGGTATCACCAAGGCGTCGCTGGCCACCGAGTCGTTCATTTCGGCGGCTTCGTTCCAGGAAACCACCCGCGTCCTCACGGAAGCGGCGGTTCGTGGCACCCGCGACACGTTGCGCGGCCTCAAGGAAAATGTTATTGTTGGACGGCTAATCCCTGCGGGTACGGGTCTGGCATACCACGCTTCGCGTCGTAGCCAGGGCGGTCTGACGGCCTCGGAGCTCGAAACCCTCTCGGTTTCGACCCCGGCTGTCACGTTCGAAGAGGCCTCCGCCGGGTCCAACGATAGCGCCGAGTAAGGCCCTCCACGGGTTTTGCTTGTTACATACGAAATGAGGCGCAAGGAAGCGCCTCGTGTTCGGAATCACGGACGATGGGCGCCAACCCGCTTTGCGGGCTGCGCACGTCAACAACGCTTATCTGGCGGGCCGATCATTCGGTCTGCCTTTATGTTTCTCAGGAATAGCTTCGCATGACGACAGTCAACCAGTTGGTTCGCAAAGCCCGCAGCCCGAAGGCGTACAAGAGCGCGTCGCCGGCCCTGCAGAGCAGCCCGCAGCGTCGCGGCGTCTGCACGCGCGTTTACACGACCACCCCGAAGAAGCCGAACTCGGCGCTGCGTAAGGTTGCCAAGGTGCGCCTCACCAACGGTTTCGAAGTCATCAGCTACATCGGTGGCGAAGGTCATAATCTCCAGGAGCACTCGGTGGTCCTGATCCGTGGCGGTCGCGTCAAGGATCTCCCCGGTGTGCGTTACCACACGGTTCGCGGCAGTCTCGACTGCGCCGGCGTGACCAAGCGTCGCAAGTCGCGCTCGAAGTACGGCGCCAAGCGCCCGAAGAGCTGAGCAAAGGACAAGAATTATGTCGCGTAAAGGTTCCCATCCCGCCCGTGTGGTCCTCCCGGACCCGAAGCACGGAAGCCAGCTGATTGCCCGCTTCATCAATATGGTGATGAAGTCCGGTAAGAAGTCCGTTGCCGAATCCATTGTGTACGGCGCCCTCCAGCACATCAGCGAAAAGCATGGTGAGCCGGTGCAGCTCGTCGAGAAGGCCCTGGCGAACATCGCCCCGGCCGTCGAGGTGAAGTCGCGTCGCGTTGGTGGTGCTACGTACCAGGTTCCGGTCGAAGTCCGTCCGGGCCGCCGTATGGCGCTTGCCATGCGCTGGGTGATCGACGCGGCGCGCAAGCGCGGCGAGACGTCCATGCCGCGCAAGCTGGCCGCCGAACTGCTCGAAGCCTCGGAATCCCGTGGCGGCGCTGTCAAGAAGCGCGAAGAAACGCATCGTATGGCAGAGGCCAACAAGGCCTTCTCGCATTACCGCTGGTAATTACTACAGCTTCAGATTGAGGAAAGACCGTGGCACGCACCACTCCCATCGAGCGCTACCGCAACTTCGGCATCATGGCTCACATCGATGCCGGCAAGACCACGACCACGGAGCGCATCCTGTTCTACACCGGCGTCAGTCATAAGATTGGCGAGGTGCATGACGGTGCGGCGACGATGGACTGGATGGAGCAGGAGCAGGAGCGCGGCATCACCATCACTTCCGCTGCCACGACGGCATTCTGGAAGGGCATGGATCGTTCGCTGCCCGAGCACCGCTTCAACATCATCGACACCCCGGGACACGTCGACTTCACCATCGAAGTGGAGCGTTCGCTCCGCGTGCTCGATGGTGCGGTGTTCGTGCTCTGTGCCGTGGGTGGTGTGCAGCCGCAGTCCGAGACTGTCTGGCGTCAGGCCAACCGGTACAAGGTTCCGCGCATTGCGTTCGTCAATAAGATGGACCGCACGGGCGCGAACTTCTACAAGGTCGTCGACCAGCTGAAGGCCCGCCTTGGTGCCAACCCGGTGCCGATGCAGGTGCCGATCGGTGCCGAAGACAACTTCGACGGCGTTATCGACCTCCTCAAGATGAAGGCAATCAACTGGGACATGGAGTCCCAGGGCATGAAGTTCGAGTACAAGGAGATTCCGGCTGAGCTGCTCGAGAAGGCGACGACGGCACGTACGGCAATGATCGAAGCCGCCGCGGAAGCGACGGAAGCGTACATGGACAAGTACCTCGGTGGCGAAGAGCTGACCGAGCTCGAGATCATTGAAGGTCTGCGTCTGCGCACCCTGCGCAGCGAGATCATTCCGGTGTTGTGCGGTACCGCCTTCAAGAACAAGGGCGTCCAGGCCATGCTCGACGCGGTGGTCAACCTGCTGCCGTCGCCGCTCGACCGTCCGCCGGTCGAAGGTATCGACGAGAACGAGCAGCCGGACACCCGCGAAGCAAAGGACGACGCTCCGTTCTCGGCGCTGGCGTTCAAGATCATGACCGATCCGTTCGTCGGTGCGCTGACGTTCTTCCGTGTCTATTCGGGCACGCTGAACGCTGGTGACCCGGTGTACAACCCGGTCAAGTCGAAGAAGGAGCGCATCGGCCGCATGCTGCAGATGCACGCCAACGAGCGTCACGAACTGAAGGAAGTCCGCGCTGGCGATATCGCTGCTGCGGTCGGCCTCAAGGACGTCACGACCGGTGACACGCTCTGCGCGCAGGATCACATCATCACCCTGGAGCGCATGACGTTCCCGGAGCCGGTGATCTCGATGGCGGTCGAGCCGAAGACCAAGTCGGACCAGGAAAAGATGGGTGTCGCCCTCGGCCGTCTGGCCGCGGAAGATCCGTCGTTCCGCGTCAAGACGGACGAAGAGTCGGGTCAGACGATCATCTCGGGCATGGGCGAGCTTCACCTGGACATCCTGGTGGACCGCATGCGTCGCGAGTTCAACGTCGAAGCCAACGTCGGCAAGCCGCAGGTGGCTTATCGCGAAACGATTACGCTGCAGGACGTCAAGTCGGACTACAAGCACGCCAAGCAGTCCGGTGGTAAGGGTCAGTACGGTCACGTCGTGATCGAACTGTCGCCGATCACCGATGCCGATCGTGCCGATCCGAAGCTCACGATCAAGGACGATTTCCTTTTCATCAACGACATCTCCGGTGGCGTGATTCCGAAGGAATTCATTCCGTCGGTCGAAAAGGGCTTGCGCGAGACGATCACCAGCGGTCCGCTCGCGGGCTTCCCGGTCGTCGGCGTGAAGGTGAAGCTCGTCTTCGGTTCGTACCATGACGTCGATTCGTCGGAAATGGCGTTCAAGCTCGCCTCGTCGATGGCGTTCAAGCAGGGCTTTGCGAAGGCCAAGCCGGTACTGCTCGAGCCGATCATGAAGGTCGAAGTTGTGACGCCGCCTGACTATGTCGGTGACGTGATGGGCGATATTTCGCGCCGTCGCGGCATGCTGACCGGTCAGGAAGAAACGCCGTCGGGCAATACGATCAATGCGATGATTCCGCTTGGTGAAATGTTCGGTTACGCGACCACGATTCGTTCGCTGTCGCAGGGTCGCGCCACGTTCACCATGGAATTCGACCATTACGATCCGGCGCCCAGCAATGTCGCCGATGAGGTCATGAAGAGGTCCTGATAAGGGCTTCTTCTCTTAAACTTATAACGTTTTTTTTCGAGGTTTCAGGTCATGGCAAAGGGTAAGTTCGARCGYAAGAAGCCGCACGTSAACGTCGGCACCATCGGTCACGTCGATCACGGCAAGACCACGCTGACGGCTGCACTGACGAAGATCGGTGCCGAGCGTTTTGGCGGTGAATTCAAGGACTACGGTTCGATCGACGCTGCKCCGGAAGARAAGGCACGCGGCATCACGATCTCGACSGCSCACGTYGAATATGARWCGCCGRYSCGCCACTAYGSSCACGTCGAYTGCCCSGGMCAYGCYGACTAYGTSAAGAACATGATCACCGGTGCGGCGCARATGGACGGCGCGATCCTGGTKTGCTCGGCYGCYGAYGGCCCGATGCCGCAGACSCGCGAGCACATCCTGCTGTCGCGCCAGGTTGGCGTGCCGTACATCGTCGTGTTCCTGAACAAGGCCGACATGGTGGACGACGCCGAGCTGCTCGAGCTGGTCGAGATGGAAGTCCGCGAACTGCTGTCGAAGTACGAGTTCCCGGGCGACGACACCCCGATCATCCACGGTTCGGCCCGTCTTGCTCTTGACGGCGACCAGTCGGAAATCGGCGTGCCGTCGATCATCAAGCTGGTTGACGCGCTGGACAGCTGGATCCCGCAGCCGGAGCGTGACATCGACAAGCCGTTCCTGCTGCCGGTGGAAGACGTGTTCTCGATCTCCGGTCGCGGTACGGTGCTGACCGGTCGTGTTGAGCGCGGTATCGTCAAGGTGGGTGACCCGGCCGAAGTGATCGGTCTGAAGGACACCCAGACCACGACGGTSACGGGCGTKGAAATGTTCCGCAAGCTGCTCGAYCAGGGYCAGGCCGGYGACAACRTCGGCGYGCTGRTCCGYGGYSTSAAGCGTGAMGRCGTCGAGCGTGGCCAGRTYCTGKSCAAGCCGGGTTCGGTCAMGCCGCACACCGAGTTCGAGGGTGAGGTGTACATCCTGWCGAAGGACGAGGGYGGYCGTCAYACGCCGTTCTTCASCAACTAYCGTCCGCAGTTCTACTTCCGYACGACGGACGTGACCGGTTCGATCAAGCTGCCGGAAGGCGTCGAGATGGTGATGCCGGGTGACAACGTGAAGATCAACGTCACGCTGGGCTTCCCGATCGCCATGGACGAAGGCCTGCGTTTCGCGATCCGTGAAGGCGGTCGTACCGTCGGCGCCGGCGTCGTGGCAAAGATCAACAAGTAAGAACGATCGCCAGGGCAGGGTGACCTGCCCAGGTATCGAAAAACGGAGGCCTTCGGGCCTCCGTTTTTTTGTGGGAGCCAGCTATGCCGGCGATGGGGTTGCAGCGACCTGGCTATCGCCCCTGAAGCTGGTCCTAGATAACGGGCAGGGCAGGGTGGGGCTATTCCGCTTCGTTGGCTTTTCGCCGATGAATCGGCTCCGACATTTCCTGATGGAAAAGCTTCCCTTTTTTCCTTGGATCCGATATATTCGTCGGGTTATATACGTCGAGTGCCCTTCAAGGGCGCCGACACACAGCGAAATGAGGTGCACGGAATGTGCTTCGAGTTCGCAGGCAAGGATGCCGGGTAGAGTGCCAACGGGCCACGGGGCGGAAGCTCTGTTGACCCAATTCGTTGTGTATTCTATACTTTTCTGTCTGGGCAGGCCGATAACTCGGTCTGCCTGAACTTTTCGGGTCATTCCGGGCGGTTTTTACCGTTCCAGAGTGGCCCGTTGCAGCACCCGTAGTTAGGTAATTGGGTTGTGCGGGGTGGCGAGAAGCCATTCCGAATCACAAGAACGTTCTTTCGATAACAGGACACGGTTTTTATGGCGAACCAAAAGATTCGCATTCGGCTCAAGGCGTTCGATCATCGTCTGATCGATCGTTCGGCCAGCGAGATCGTCGAGACGGCCAAGCGCACCGGCGCTACGGTCCTCGGCCCGATCCCCCTGCCGACCAAGATTGAGCGCTACACCATTCTGGTGTCGCCGCACGTCGATAAAGATGCCCGCGACCAGTACGAAACTCGTACTCACAAGCGCGTTCTTGACATCATCGACCCCAACGACAAAACCGTGGACGCGCTCATGAAGCTCGATCTTGCGGCTGGCGTTGACGTGCAGATCAAGCTCGGCTGAGCGGAATAAAGGATACGAAGATGAGTATCGGACTAGTTGGCCGCAAATGCGGCATGAGCCGGCTCTTCACCGAAGATGGCCGCTCGATTCCGGTGACGCTGATTGAAGCGACCCCGAATCGTGTGACGCAGGTGAAGACCGAAGAAAACGACGGCTACAGCGCGGTGCAGGTTACGACCGGCGTCAAGCGCGCGTCGCTGCTGACGGGCCCCGCAAAGGGTCATTACGCCAAGGCCAAGGTTGAGCCGGGTCGCGGCCTGTGGGAATTCCGCGTGTCCGCGGAAGACGCAGGCAAGTACGCGATCGGCACCGAGATCAAGGCTGACGACGTGTTCACCGTCGGTCAGACGGTCGACGTCGCAGGCGTGTCGAAGGGTAAGGGTTTCCAGGGCACCATCAAGCGTCACCATTTCAAGATGGGCGATGCTACTCACGGTAACTCGCTGTCGCATCGCGCCCCTGGCTCGATCGGTCAGCGCCAGACGCCGGGTCGCGTGTTTCCTGGTAAGAAGATGTCGGGCCACATGGGCGCGGTCAACCGCACCCAGCAGGGTCTCGAAGTTGTCAAGGTCGACGCCGAGCGCCACCTGATCGCAGTCAAGGGCGCAGTCCCTGGCGCGCCGGGCGGTGACGTCGTGATTCGTCCGACGACCAAGGGCTGAGGAGAGACGCCATGGAACTCAACGTTATTGGCGCCAAGGCGCTCACCGTGTCGGACGAAGTGTTCGGCGGCGAGTACAAGAAGGCCCTCGTGCACCAGGTTGTCACCGCCTATCAGGCGGCTGGCCGTGCCGGTACGAAGGCTCAGCTGTCTCGCGGTCAGATGTCCGGTACGACCAAGAAGTTCARGAAGCAGAAGGGCGGCGGTGCTCGCCACGGCGATTACCGCGCTCCGATCTTCGTCGGTGGTGGTAGGACGTTCGCAGCGAAGCCGCGTAGCTTCGAGCAGAAGGTCAACCGCAAGGCTTATCGTGTGGYGATCCGTTCGATCGTTGCCGAGCTGACCCGCCAGGGTCGCCTGAAGGTTGTGCCCGAGCTTTCGATCGAAGGCCCGAGCACCAAGGGCATGAT